>DASVAI010000280.1:0-10231 GCA_036376445.1 Acidobacteriaceae bacterium | reverse complement strand
CCACCTGGACCTGGGAAAAGAATGCGCGCTCTTACTATTTCCACCGCTTCTACGATTTCCAGCCCGATCTGAATACAGCACATCCCGAGGTTCAGGCGGAAATCCTCAAGATTATGGGCTTCTGGCTGCAACTGGGTGTGGATGGCTTTCGCATGGATGCCGTTCCTTTTGTGATTGCGAAGAAGGGAGCGGGCCAGAAGGGCTCATTCGAGCATTACGACATGCTGCGATCGTTCTCTGAATTTCTGACTTGGAGGAAGAGCGGGGCAATCATCCTCGGTGAGGCGAACATCGTGCCGAAGAACGATCTCAAGTATTTCGGCGAATATGGTGAGCGCCTGCAAATGATGTTCAACTTCGACGTAAACCAGCATCTCTTCTATGCCATGGCGAGCGGCGACACGCAACCTTTGATCAAAGCGCTCGCTGACACGAAGCCTCGCCCGGCGACCACGCAATGGGGACAGTTCCTGAGAAATCATGATGAGCTTGATCTGGGCCGGCTCACAGATAGCCAACGGGAAACCGCGTTCGCGAAGTTCGGTCCGGAGAAGTCGATGCAGTTGTATAGCCGTGGCATCAGGCGGCGGCTGGCTCCTATGCTCAACGGTGATCGTCGACGACTGGAACTGGCCTACAGCCTCATGATGACTCTGCCCGGCACACCCGTCCTGCGGTATGGAGATGAGATTGGGATGGGGGATGACCTGCGCTTGCCGGAGCGCAATTGCGCGCGCACTCCGATGCAGTGGTCGACAGAACCGAATGCAGGTTTTACGACGCACGCGAAACCGATTATGCCGTTGATCGCAGACGGCGCCTACGGATTTCTACAAGTTAATGTAGCCGCGCAGCGCAGAGATCCTGACTCGTTGCTCAATTGGATGGAACGCATCATTCGTATGCGCAAAGAGGTTCCAGAAATCGGGTGGGGCGACTTCTCCTTCGTTCCGCTCCGCACATCGGGTGTGCTGGCCATGAGATATGAGTGGCGAAACAACTCCGTCCTCTTTCTGCATAACCTTATGCCCGAACCGCGCGAGATCCGCTTTCGCCTGACCTCGAAACGCGGCGATAAGGCAGAGGAGCTAATTAATCTGCTCTCGAATGACCACAGTCACGCGGAGGAGAGCGGACGCCATTGCATTGTGCTTGAACCCTATGGATACCGCTGGTTTCGAATCGGCGGCCTGGATTATCTTCTGCGCCGTTCCGACGTATAGAAAGTTCGGATAAAGACCTTGAAAGAAAGGTCATCCGAATTTCCGTTTTGACCTCACGGCCGGGATCTTGTGATCTCCCCTGATTTCCTTCTCTGACTGGCTTCTCCACTCCGAACTTACCCGAAACGTTAGAAGTGGAGATCTCCAGGGCAACACCCTAAATGGGCTGGGGTTCTTGACCAAACAAGCATCTCAATTGGTGCCAACAGGGCAAAGCACTCATTGAAGACGACGCGCACTGATCAGTCCTCATAAACGGGCTTCGCGCCGGCGCGCTAAGGAGTGCTCGGTCTGAGCGGCAATCTGAAGGGGATATGACAAGAGGCGGGCCTCCCCCGACCATAGCCGCGAGGATCCACCACCAACACCAACACCAACATTGATTACTACTATCAACACCCACCCCGCAGCCCCACCCGCCAAGTGGTTCCCGAAAACGTCGTCTCTGCATGGCCCGGCATCGAATAGGGACAACTAGTTCGAAGGGTCTTCCCCGAGTCCGAACGCATAGACGATGTTTGGCTAGGGGGCCAAAACATGTTCCTGGACCACTGGCAAGAACTCGCAGATCGTCACGTGAAGATCGCAGTTCGAGGCCATCTCGGCCAAAGTGAGGCCATCATCTGCCGACGTAACGAGACATTGACTGTAGCGGATAGTGTAGCGGGTGCCGGTTTAGATGGGCTTGTTTCGCCTGAGGCCACCCAAGCGCAAATTACTGAAAACACTACCGGATCTAAACTGAGCGAAACCAGTCCAAATTGCCGGGCGGAGATTATGAGTCCCCTGCTCTAACCGTCGAGCTATGGGCCCGCAGTTAGCAAGCTGTGCATTGTCTAACATTTGGGAATGATTCCAGCCGTGTCGCACGTGCCGGCGAATGCTCGGCGTCAGTTGCGCTATTCCGTGCTGTCCTAGTTTCGCATAGCCGCTGGACTGCCTCCAACTTGTGTTGCGGTGCGAGATGGGCGCGGCAAATCGTATCGTCGTTTCGATAGGCGTGACCAAAGACCCTTCCGTTCGGGAGTTGACACCTCTTTTCGGTCCGTTAACCAGATGTGCACATCAGCGGCCCTGGAAATGCACAGTTATATCAATCTCATTAACTGGATTGCAGGGGCACGCGTATCTTGTACGCATCGAGAGTTGTGGTCGGACATCCGATCAACGGAAATGTGGAGGGATGACGAACAATGAGGCTGCGATTGAAGCCCCCATGTGATTTTGAGCGTGTAGAAGGCACCTGGCTTTTCAGGACTGTGCCTACACGATTGGCTATGTTCGGCCTTCTTTTGTTCGCTGTGTTTCCGTCTCTGAGTCGAGCACAGGCTCCCGTTTTCGAGGTTATACCGTTACAAAGCTCGATTAAGTTTGACGTCGAAGCATCGATAGATATTAAGGGCAAATTCGACAAATGGAACGCCAACCTAACCTTTACGTCTCCTGACGAAACGACAGGTGCTCTAGAGATCAACGTTGACGCTAGCAGCGTGGACACTGGCAGCGGTATGAAGAACAGCACCCTCAAGAGTAAAGACTTCTTCGATGTTGAGAGGAATCCGCAGATCACATTCAGATCAACGAAGTTTGTCCAGACCAGCCCTAACACTTTTGAGGTGGATGGCGACTTTACTATCCGCGGAGTATCAAACCCCGAGAAGCTGATGCTAGTAGTTTCCGGCAAGGGGACCGGCTCGAGCGAAATCAAGGGGAAAATGATCTTCAACCGTAAAGACTACGGAATGAAAAAAGGCATTCCATTCATCAAGATCGCCGACCATGTCGAGGTAAATTTCCATCTCAAGGCCAAGCGAATTAGCGGACCTCCTCTAGCTCTTAAGCAATAGTTGGGCTGGCGGTTCCGGGCTGCCGCGCCGGAGACAATCGCGCCGTAGGGGGCGGCAAGGAGTCCCTGGGGTGGGCCTGGCCGATGACCTCCCGAGCCCCTATTTCGGTAGGTCAGGATTTCTAATCAGCCTCAACGACATCAGAAGGTCGCCTTCATCCGTCGCGCGGAAGGAAGAGAAGCCAAACTCGTTCCAGTGATTGTCAGGGTTGTCATAGAACCCTATCCCAGGATTTCCTGAAGTCCACGGACCATACGCGCCAAATCCTCCGCCGGCGCTCCCCGTATCTCTGGCCTCAAGAATCTTCACACCATTCTTATAGAACCTGATCACCGTCGGATTGGTGCCCGTCGCTGTCGCTTCAAGCACATCTCCATCCACCGCGTATGTGTCGGCCTTTCCGGTTTCCATGTTCCAGTAGCTACCGTTGGGCCCATTCCATCGCGCAATATGGCAATACGGCTGGGTCGGCATGACGCTGCAATACGCCTCATAACCGGTGATGTTCCAGCGGGAGATCGTCGTCCTCAGCCGCACTTCCACTTCGTGGCAGCATCTGCCGCTCGGCACATGACGGATCCGCACGATCGCCATCGCGCCCTGGTCAGCATTCCACTTCCCGGCAAGGATCGCAGTCGGATCGCCGAATTCCGTCGGCTCACCCGCGCCGAATGCAAACCCGGCGCTCGTCTGCACATCGCCCCACAGGCGTCCCCCTCGCCAGATGCTTCCGCCTGCCCGCAGGCTCGCGCCAGCCCGGCTCCCGCCAACCCACTTGCCGCTTTCGCTGATCGGCTTCTCTGTCAACGGAAAATCAGTGCTGTAAGGATGCAACACGACGACGCTTTGATACTCGAGCTTCTGACCGTCGCGGCCCACACCCATCCACAATGCGCCGCTCGCAATGGCAAGCAGCAGCGCACCGCACACCCCGAAGACCATCCATCGGCGACGGCTGTCTCGCCTTCCCTGAACGGTGTCAGAATTCAATTGTCCGCTCCTTCGACCCAGATGATTTTCGGAGGAGTTACGTCAATCGGGGCACGAGCAGTTCTCTTATAGCATCTGTAACCGCAAATCAAAGTATTCTCTTGTTGAATTCACACCGGTCAATCATCGAATGGAACCGGATCGGGAAGGCAGCTAAATTTGCCAATACAGCTGCTCCCACCATCGGCCAGCAAAAGCTCGGATCAGGTTGTTCCCAGTCCTATAAAGCAGCCCGCCGATTCGTTACTCTGGTATCGCACTCATGCGCCGTCTCATGCTGTCATCCATCGTGCTCTGCGCTCTTGCCGCGGCGCTTCCAACCCGCGCTCAGGACGTCGCCCTGAACGGCATCCGCCTCGGCATGACCCTTGAAGAAGCGCGGGCCAAGCTTCCGCCGGATCTGCACATCACCAGGCCGGATACCGGCTTTCCTCCCCAGGTCACCACGCTGTTCGCGGAGCGCATCCCCTTCACCGGTGACGACATCGACGATGAAGCCTATACCATCGAGGCCGTCAACGATCGCGTTGCCTACATCAAGCGCATCGTAACCCACTCGCCCAAAAATGCGCCGGACCGCGCCGCGTTTCAGCAGTCCCTGATCGCCACCTACGGGGCGCCCAGCCCCTACACCCCCGCCGCGGTGCAGGGCGCTTACCCCATGTGGCTGTGGGATCGCAACGGGAAGCTCGAGCCCAACGGCGACTCCTGCCCCGGTGGCCTCGCCCTCGCTCCCGGCGCCAAGGGACTCTACCGGCCCGTGATGATCACGTCTCCTTCGGCAAACCCCGATCTGCCCGGCTGTCGCGTCGTTCTCTTCGTCGTTTTCGATCGCCGCACGAACCGCATCCCCTGGGCAAAGCTCGACTGGGTCGAGTATTCGCTCTCCGACGACAGCATGTTCTTCAAAGGGCTCAACCGCGCAGCAACTGACAAATCGCCACTGCCGCAGTAGCACATCTCCATCAATTGTTGCTCGTCACTTCGCCCGTCGTATCGTTCAACAGCACAATATTGGGATTCGGCGGCGAGCTCTGGCTGAAATCGAACATGTTGTTCAGCGATCCCGCCATGCTGTCGAACGATCCCCCGCCGATGCGCCGGCCGCCAAGGAACACGTCTTCAATAAACCGCAGAACAGACGTCTGGTCTGTCACCGTGGAGTCAATATAGTTCTTCTTCGCCCACGGTGAAATCACCATCAGCGGCAGTCGCGGCCCGTAGCCGCAGCGCCCCTGCGCATGTTCCGTTGCTGGATCGATACCCGGCAGGGCACTGTCCGCCGTCGCGTCACCCGTCTTGCATTCTCCGGCGCCGCTCAGCGTATCTCGGCTCGTCGCGGACCCGTTCACCACATGGTTCACGTGGTCATACCAGCCATCCGAGTCGTCATACGCAACAATGATCGCGGTGCTCGGCCACAACTTCGATCGCTCGATGGCATTCACCAGGTCCACGATGAATCTCTGCTCGTCCAGCGGATCTGAGAAGCCGGCGTGCCCCTGCTCGAATTCCGGAGCTTTCAGGAAGCTCACCGCGGGCAGATTTCCGGCAGCCAGCGCATCGGTAAAGTCGTGAAGGTCGTATTGATGGTTGGCGCCATCATTGTTCGTTCCGATCGCCGTCACTGCTGTGGGCCGCGTGTGTTGAAGGTTCTGCGTCGACGCATAAAACTGAAACGGCTCCTCAATCGGGTTGTAATCGCCCGACATCACGCCCGTCACCGGAGACCGCGTAGCGCGCCTGCAGCCCGTCCTTCCGTCCGCATCTGTCACCGTCAGGTCGAATCCTCCTTGAAACCACCCCCACGTAATGTTCGCCGCGGTCAACAGATCGCCAATGTTCTTGCCCGTCATCGCAACTACGGATGCTCGCCTCGCATCGCACACATCGCCCTTCGGCTCAGCGTCGCTGATAAGAGTAAGGCCGCGATTCCCGTCGCTGACTACGGCGGCGCTGTCATCCGCGAGCGGCGCGGCTCCGTTCGTCTGCCCCGAGATAAGGTTGATCGCGCCCACGGTCGATGGCCCGAAATTCGTGCCGAACGAGTGATCGTTCAGCGCATAGTGCTGCGCATAATTCCACAGCGCCGTCACTGTGTTGCCGTCGTAATAGCCCATCGTCAGCCATCGCGTGGTTGCGGTCTTGGACGCACCCGTCTGCGTCGCCAGCCCCACCGGGTCCCCTCTCCCCACCGCCAGCGGAAACAGGTCCATGGCCCGGTTGTCGAAAGCCATCTGCTCCGCGCTGTAACCATGGTTCTGGTCTGCCGTCGCAGCCTGCAGGTGGTCCAGCCGAAACGGGTTCGTCGCGCCCGGTCCGTTCCTCGTATTCAACACATTCGGATTTGCAGTCAGCAGCGATCCCCTCAGTCCGTCCGGAACCGGAGTTTCCGGCGTAGCCGTAAAGACAGGCTCGCCCGCCCGGTTCGCCGCCACCGGATAGGTTCCGAAGTAATGATCGAACGAGACGTTCTCTCCGAAGATCACAACAATGTGCTGGATCTGCGTGGACTCACTCGCGCCGTCGCCCGAACCAGAATGTGTTGACATGCTGCTCGAGCACGCCGCCAGCAACACCAAAAGGCAGAGAATGCTTGCTGGAATCCCTCGCGCCACCGGTCACCTGCCTGTCAGAACTGATGCAGATTCTCCTTCCGCGGTAAGTAGGGCTTCTATTCAGGTTCCATAAGGATGTCATAAATATTTCGTGCCACTGCAATCGACACTTCGGGCCTGCCGCCAACCCGGCCCCATCGCGTGATGCGCTACACTGACGCGTTCCGCAAAAATACTCGTATAGGCTGGCATGATGCAGCGACGCGAACTCCTGAAGCTTGCGGCCCTTGCCGCGGGAGCCACAGCCGCACGGCGCGCCTTCGGGCAGGCTCCATCGGCGCCGCCTTCCGTCAATCCCGACATGCATCGCGTGCTCGTCGTCTTCAAGTGCCACCTCGACGTCGGCTTTACCGACACCCAGGCCAACGTCATGCGGAAGTACTTCGACGTCTACTACCCGCAAGCCATTCAGACCGGCGGCGCGCTTCGCCAGGCCGGCGGCGATCGCTACACCTGGACGACCGGCTCCTGGCTGCTGTACGAATACCTCGAGCAGGCCACCCCCGAGCAGCGCCGCGCCATGGAGCAGGCCATCGCCGCCGGCGACATCGCCTGGCACGCGCTCCCCTTCAGTTGGCAGACCGAGATGCTCGATCTTTCCATGATCGAAGGCGCGCTCGGCCTCTCCCGCTCGCTCGACGCGCGCTTCGGCCGCAAGACCATCGGCGCGAAGATGACCGACGTTCCCGGCCACACGCGAGGCATCATCGCTCCGCTCGCCGCTAACGGCATCACCATGCTCGACATCGGCGTCAACGGCGCCAGCACCCCGCCTGAAGTACCCGATGTCTTCCTCTGGAAGAGCCCTGACGGCAGCACCCTGCCGATGATCTATCACCATCACGATTACGGCGGCACGGTCGCGCTTCCCGGCGCCGATGTCGCATTCTCCATGGAAATGCGCGGCGACAACGCCGGCCCGCACACCCGGCAGGAGATCGACGAGATCTACGCCCGCCTGCGGAAACAATTCCCCAACGCCACCGTCACCGCCGCAACCCTCAGCGACGTCGCCGCGGCGCTCGCTCCCTTCCGCGACAAGCTCCCCGTCGTTACCGACGAAATCGGAGACACCTGGATCTACGGCATTCCCAGCGATCCTCCAAAGGTCGCGCGCTATCGCGAGGCAGCGCGCCTGCGCCGCGAGTGGATCGCCCAGAAGCAGCTGGAACCCGGCAGCAGCGCAGACCTCGCGCTGCTGCGCCGAATGACGCTCTCGGTCGAGCACACCTGGGGCACGGACACGAAGCGCTACCTCGATCACGACCACTACAAGCCCGCCGATCTCAATGCCGTGCTCAATCAACCCGGCTACCGCACCATGGAAGAAAGCTGGCAGGAGAAGCGCGACGACCTCAACGATGGCATGAGTCGCCTGCCCGCCGCCCTGCGCACCACTATGGAACAGCGCCTCGAATCGTTGCGCGTCACCGCGCCCACTCCCGTCGGCATGCGACCGCATCCCGCCTCTCGAGTCCTCGATACGTCGCACTTCCGCATCGCACTCGATCCCCGGACCGGAGCAATCATCGCGCTCGTCAGCAAGGACACCGGGCGCGCTTGGGCCTCGCCGCAGAATCCGCTCGCCCTCTTCACCTATCAGACACTCGGCCCCGAAGCTTACGATGCCTTCATCGCCTCGTATCTCACCGTCAAAACCTGGTGGGGACCGCAGGACTTCGGCAAGCCCAACATTGCGCACTTCGGCGCCGCCACACGCGAGTGGCGCCCCCGTATCCGCCAGTCGTGGATCGCTGAAGACGCCGACCATCACCGCGTGCTCGCCGAGCTTGCCATCGACGACCCGGCCGCCACCACCGCCGGCCTCGTCGCCTGGCCCGCGTCTCTCTATCTCGAAATCCTGCTCCCCAAAAGCACGCCCCAACTGCAGTTACGATTCACTTGCCTCGGCAAGCAGCCCAACCGCCTGCCGGAAGCCATGTGGCTCACCTTCCATCCCATTGCCTCGGACGCAGCCGGATGGGAGCTCGACAAATGCGGTCAGCCGCTGCGTCCCTCCGATGTCGTGCGCGGCGGCGGACGCAGCATGCATGCCGTCTCAGAAAAGCTCCGCTACCGCGATCAGCGCGGCCTCTTCGAGCTCTCCACCCTCGACGCTCCCATCGTCGCCCTCGGCAGCCGCTCTCCACTCGACTTCTCACTCGAGCTCCCCACCATGAAAGACGGCGTCCACGTCAGCCTCTACAACAATGCGTGGGGCACCAACTACCCACAGTGGTGCGGCGGCGACTGGCAGTACCGCTTCACCCTCAGCGCCTGATGTCCGCAGCCTCCTCCAGTCATCACGAAGAGCACTGCGACGGAATCGTGCTCGGCGCAGGAGCCGCCGGGCTCATGGCCGCTATCATGGCCGGTCAGCACGGCCGCCGCGTCATCGTTCTCGATCACGCCGACCGCATCGGCAAAAAAATCCTCATCTCCGGCGGAGGCCGCTGCAACTTCACCAACCTCCACTGCACCGCCGAGCACTTTCTCTCCGCCAACCCGCACTTCGCCCGCTCTGCGCTCGCCCGCTACACGCCCCGCGACATCATCGCGCTCGTCGAGCGCCACGGCGTTCCCTGGCACGAGAAGACCCTCGGCCAGCTCTTTTGCGATCGCTCCGCCCGCGACATCACCGCCATGCTCGAAACGGAATGTCGCGCCGCAGGCGTCAACATCGTCCTCGACCAGCACATCCAGGAAGTCCGCCATCACGATGGCTTCCTCGTCCGCACCGCGAACTCCGCATGGCGTGCACCCACGCTCGTTATCGCTACCGGCGGCCTCTCCATCCCGAAGATGGGCGCCACGGATCTCGCCTACCGCATCGCCGCGCAATTCGGCCTCGCCATTGAGCCCTGCCGCCCCGCACTCGTTCCGATCACCTGGCAGCCGGAAGACGCCGCCCGCTACGCCGATCTCACCGGACTCTCCACAGAAGTCATCGCTTCCCACGGCAAAGTGCGTTTCCGCGAAAAGCTGCTCTTCACGCATCGCGGACTCAGCGGCCCGGCCATCCTGCAGATTTCCTCATACTGGATGCCCGGCTCCGCGATCACCATCGATCTCGCGCCCGGCCATGACCTCACCGCGCCGCTTCGCGCAAGGCCCGCGGGCCGCGACCGCACCGCGCTTCGCACCGCTCTGCACTCTGTCCTGCCGCAGCGCCTCGCCGATCGCTGGGCCGCAATCCATCCGCCCACGGGCTGGAGCAACACCGCGCTACTCGCCGCCGAAGAGCGCCTGCATCGCTGGGAAGTCTCGCCCGCCGGCAACGAAGGATACGCAAAGGCCGAAGTCACCGCCGGCGGCATCTCCACCGCGGAGCTCTCCCCTCAAACCATGGAGAGCCGCTGCGTCCCCGGCCTCTTCTTCATCGGCGAGGCGGTGGATGTCACAGGTCACTTAGGCGGTTACAATTTTCAGTGGGCATGGGCCTCAGGCGCAGCCGCCGGCCGCGCCCTCTAGAGGGCTAATCATACGTAACCGCACACAGCTCTCGTCATCCTGAACGTAACCGAAGGTGGAGTGAGGACCTGCTGTATCTATC
>DASVAI010000276.1:0-3726 GCA_036376445.1 Acidobacteriaceae bacterium | reverse complement strand
GGGTGGCTTCGAGCGCGCCCTGCTGATATTTGTCCAGGACCCAGGTAGCCACGATGCCGCCAATCATGCCTGCGGCGAGACCACCGAGGATTTTGATCTCGCGGTGGGGTTTGGGTTTGATTTCCTGCAGTTTGCGGGCGGTGCTCTTCGACTTGCGGAACATGAGGGCTCCTGAACAGGGTACAGGGGGAGAGATGAGGTTTTGGGGGATGGGGATTGCCGGGAGTTCGTAGACAACGGCAGACGAACGGGGGATTCGGTAAGGAGCCGGGTAGAGTTCCGTTCGTGCTGACAAACCGCCGATTCTTCTCTCCGCCCAAAGTGACAGCTCTATTGAGTTTCGTTATATCTATCCTCGCTTTGCTCAGGATGGGGCACCCTCGTTCCTTGTCTCGCTGCGGCGGCTTTCGTTCAGGCGGACCTGCGGCGGCGGCCGCTCATCAGATAGATGGCGGCGCGGAGCTCGAGCAGCGGATCCGCGGAAGGCTCGATGCCATCGACGCGGGGGATGGGATCGAAGATGATCTGCTTCTGCTCAGCGGCGTTGTCGGGCACGACGGCGTTCAGCGTGACGGTGCCGAGGTTAACGATGGGGCGCGCCTCAGGCCAGTGGATGGTGGCGTTGTCGACGGTGTCGCTGTCCGCGGCGACCTGGACCACGATACGGAAGACCGCCGGCTCGGTGGTGACCCGGCGGGCAATTTCGTCAAAGAGGTAGTTCGGAGGCTGGGACTTGGCGGCGGCATCGCTGAGGAACTCGTTGCCCGCGGCGGGGATAATTCTGTAACGGCCGTAGCGGCTTTTTCCTTCTGCATTGGTGAAGCGCATGGCGGTGACGCCGAAGTAGGTTTCGCGGGCGAAGCTGGACGGATTGGGCTTGGGTGCCTGGACGAAGGCGAGCGCGGCTGGGTGCGATCCGAGGAAGGCTTCGAGCGGCGAGCCTTTGAGGTTCGCGGGATCGCTGGCGGCGACGGCACGGAGCATCTCCAGGAATTCATCGCCGGTGTGGGTGGGAAAGCCATCGGTCGAGTGGCTGACGATATCGGTGTGGACGTGCTCGGCAAGCTGGAAGCGGATTGCGAGGCCGCGCGGGCTGGCGTTGGGATCGCTGTCCGGAATGAGCGGGATGCCGGTTGAGTTGGAGAAGCGCGCGAAGACGGGCGTGGAGGTGCGCGTGATGTGTGGGGCGCGGGTGAGGTCCTTTGCTGCGGCAGCAGGGATGAAGTTGCCGCTGAGCAAGATGCCTTTGGCGTGCGCGGGACGGAAACCGGGATGCAGGCCGAAAATGGCGTCGAATTGCTGGAGGAGATTTTCGCTGAGGGCGAGGAGCTTAGGGTCGCTGGGCAGAGGCATCGGGGTCTTCTCCTTTGGCGTGGTGGGAACGACTGTATGGGAGGCTGATTGCTAGATGATGACTCGAATGAATGGTTGCGGAGGAAACGCGATTTAATTTATTCGTCGTAGAGCAGGTCGTCGGGATGAACTCCAATGTAGTCCGGCTCGGGATCGTGCAAAAAGCGGATGGCATCGATTTCGGTGCGATTTTCCAGCAGTGCCTTGCAGACGCGATGCATGCCATCCATGATGCGGCCGTCGCTCGAAAGAATGACGGGAAAGGCTAGATCGTAATCGAGCATGAGCCGCGCATGGTCGACGATGTCGCGGCAGGTGAGCAACTGCGTGCCTTCGTTGGTCCAGTAAGGCTCGTCGAGTTCGCAAATGGCGGAGAGCGGAATCCGTTCGCGGGGAAGATCGCGTGAGAGCTCGACGAGACGGCGAACGTTCCAAGCGCAGAGGCCCTGGGGCGATCTGCGGAAGTGATACTGCGGTCGCATGGGCTTTAGCTGAACTGCTTGAGGTCAATGCCTAGCTTCCACGCCTCTTGGTCCTTTTCGAGGTCGTCCCAGGTGGTTTCGCGGCCGGTGTAGCCGGCTTTGCGGCCGAGCATGCAGGCGCGCGCGCTTTCAACGCCCGCGGCGATTTGGTTGTGGAACTGGCCGCTGGTGATGCTCTGGATGAAGCCGCGGTCCTTGTCGCGATCGGCGTGGATGAGGTTGTCGGTGAATGCGCCGTTGGCGGCGAAGCGCGCGGGCTCGGTGGATTGCTGCTGCGTGCCTTCGGGATCGACCCAGGTCCAGGCATTCTTGCCGAGGATGCGGAGCGGGCCGGAGTAGGGCATTTCGGCGAGCCCGTCGGCGCCGTAGACGCGCTCGGAGACGTCGAAGCCGAAGTCGCCGAACTGCGTAGACGAGAAGGTGACGTGGACGTCGTTGGGATAGGTGAAGATGACCTCGTAGTTATCCCAGATGTCGCCGGCGTGCGTGAGCACGTTGCGACCTCCGGTGGCGACAGCTTTTACCGGATGCCCGCCGAGCACCCAGTTGCAGATGTCGATGACGTGGATGTTCTGTTCGAGCAGGATGTCGCCGGAGAGGGTGCGGTCCCAGAGCCAGTTGCGGAGGCGTGTTTCGTCTGGGGACATACCCGGCTTTGCATGGTCCACGGATGCGGGCGCGTTGTAATAGGCGGTGATGCTGGCGAGCTTGCCCAGAGCGCCGGAGTGGATGCGATTGACGATCTCGACGAATGGAGGCGCGCTGCGGATCTGGAAGCCGACATCGACGCTGACCTTGCCCTGCGCGCTCTTAGCGATCTCGAGGGCTTTGCGCGTTTGCGGGACGTCGACCCCGACTGGCTTTTCGCAGTAGGCGTGCTTGCCGCCAGCGACGGCGGCTTCGAGATGCTGAACGTGGAAGTAGGGCGGGGTGGAGATTTGGATCGCGTCGATGTCCTTGCAGGCGGCGAGCTCTTCGAAGGCGCGGTAGCCGTGAAAGGTGAGACGCGGGTCGATGGCGGGGAGGCTGAGCGAGGCGTTCAGCGCATCGAAGTGCTGCTTGCCGAGCGCGAGCTTGTCGGGAAAGATGTCGGCGAGCGCGGTGATACGGGCGGTGGTGTTCTGCGCGAATGAGGTAGCGACGGCGGTGCCGCGATTGCCGCAGCCGAGCAGGCCGAGGCGCACGGCGGAGTTGGCCTGGTAGCCGAAGGCGGTTTCAGGCTTGACGATGAGGAGGCCGGCGGCTGCGGTGGTGGTCTTGAGGAAGTCGCGTCTGTCCATGGATCTCGTTCCTTACCAGATGTGTTAACAGCGGATCCCTCCACTTCGCTTCGCTCCGGTCGGGATGACGATGCGAGCGGGCTAAGCGGCGGTTATGTAATCTGCGCGAGCACTTTTTCCAGATACTGCTTTTCGTGGCGGACGTCTTCGATCTGCTGTGGGCCGTTGGTTTCGCGTTCGATGGTGATGGCGCCGGTGTAGCCGGCTTTCCGGAGGCCCTCGAAAACCTTTTTGAAATCGACGAGGCCCGTACCGATCAGGACTTCCTCGCCAAGCTTGTCCGGGTCGGTGGGCCAGCGGCCGTCCTTCGCGTGCACGGCATGGACGTGCGGGCCGAGGATGGCGACGGCGTCCACGGGATTCGCTTTGCCGTAGAGGATGAGGTTGGCGGTGTCGAGGCCGACACCGAGGTTCGGCAGGTTGACGTCGCGGATGGCGCGCGACATGGTAGTCGGGGTCTCCTGGCCGGTCTCCATGAGGAAGCGCTGATCGTTGCTCGCGCAGTGCTGGGCGACATCTTTGATCGCGCCGACAGTTTCCTTGTAGAGCGGGTCGTCAGGATTTTCGGGGATGAAGCCGCAGTGCGTCTGCACCTGGTGGACGCCGAGGAG
>DASVAI010000275.1:0-9730 GCA_036376445.1 Acidobacteriaceae bacterium | reverse complement strand
GTCGGTCTGATCTCGCTCTTTCTCTCCAACCGCATGGTCGAAGATCCGCCGTATCTGAAGGCCCGCAGCCTCACGCAGGGTCGCATCGACTCCGTCGGCCTTGGACTCGTGGCCATCGGTGTCGGCTGCTTGGAATACGTCTTCGATCGCGGCCAGGAGAAAGACTGGTTCAGCGACCCCTCCATCCGCGCCTTTGCCATCATTGCGGTCATTCTGCTGGTTGTCTTCGTCTTTTGGGAGTGGAACCACGAAGATCCCGTCGTCGATCTCAAGCTCCTCCGCAACCGCAACTTCGGTACCGCCATCTTTCTGCAGTTCGTGCTTGGCATGGTGCTCTTCGGCAGCACCGTGCTGATCCCGCAGTTCCTGCAGATTCTGCTTGGTTACACCGCTGAGCGCTCGGGGATGGTGCTGTCTCCCGCCGGCTTCATGATGATGCTGACCATGTTCATTGCCGGCCGCGTGATCGGCAAAATGGATCCGCGTCTGCTCGTGACCATAGGCTACATCGTTACCGCTTTCGGACTTCTCAATCTCACCCGGCTCAATCTCCACGTCAGCTTCGCCCAGATCACGCTCTGGCGCGTCTACCAGGTCATGGGGCTGGCGTTCATTTTCATACCCATCAGCACGCTCAACTACATCGGTGTGCCACGGGAAGAATAACCACATCTCCTCGTTCTCGAATTTCGCGCGGAACCTTGGCGGCAGTCTCGGCACGGCTTTGCTCACCACATTCCTCGCGCGCTCGAGCCAGGTCTATCAGCAGAGTCTTGCGGCGCACGTCCAGCCGGGCGGTCGCATCTACAGCGATTACCTGACGCAGACTCAAGCAGGCCTCATGCGTCTGGGACAGGGCGCTTCCACGGCCGCGAAACTGGCTTACGGCCGCGCTTATCGTGAGATGACCCTGCAGGCGTCCATGCTCAGCTACAAGAACGCGTTCTTCATCCTCAGCATGACCATCCTCTGCCTCTCGCCCCTGCCGTTCATCATGCGACGCCCGCCGAAGGCAATGAAGCCCGTGCCAGACGCGGGACACTGACGGCCCAGACTTCAGAAGCTTTAGACAACGGCAGACTGTCTGCTGCCCGGAGCCATTGCTGCTGCAGTGGTCTGTTTTTGTCTGCGGTTTTCTGCCGTACTCTTTTCTCCTGTTACACTCATGAGTTTTCTGAAACCCCAATTTTGAGGAGCGGAGAGGATGGCGGAGATCACCCGCGTGGGAGTAGTCGGCGCCGGCACAATGGGCAACGGCATTGCCCATGTTTTCGCGCGCAGCGGCTTTCCCGTCGTCGTGGCGGAGGCGGAGCAGCCGGCGCTCGATCGCGGCCTGACTACGATTCAGAAGAATCTCGCCCGCGAGGTCGCGAAGAACAAGCTGTCACAGGCCGATGCCGATGCCGCCCGCGCCCGGATCACCGGCACGCTCGACCGTGTGGCTCTTGCCGGCTGTGGACTGGTCGTGGAAGCGGCGACCGAGCGTTTCGCCATCAAGCAGGCGATCTTTCAGGAACTCGACGCGCTGCTCGATCCTGGAGCCACCCTCGCCTCCAACACCTCATCGATCTCGATCACGAAGCTCGCCGCCACGACGAAGCGGCCGGATCGCGTCATCGGCATGCACTTCTTCAATCCTGTGCCGGTCATGCAGCTTGTCGAGGTGATCCGCGGCCTGCAGACCTCGCAGGCGACATTCGAGACGGTGAAGGCGCTTGCCGAATCGCTTGGGAAAACGCCGGTCGAGGTCAACGATGCGGCCGGCTTTGTCTCGAATCGCGTCCTGATGCCGCTGCTGAATGAGGCCATGTTCGCCGTCATGGAGGGTGTCGCCACGCCCGAAGCCGTCGATAAAGTCTTCCAGCTCGGGATGGCGCATCCAATGGGACCATTGGCCCTGGCCGACTTCATCGGACTGGACGTCTGTCTGGACATCATGCGCGTGCTGGAGGAAGGCATCGGCGACCCGAAGTATCGTCCATGCCCACTGCTCATCCGCATGGTGGATGCAGGATGGAAGGGTAGAAAGTCGGGCAGAGGGTTTTTTGAGTACAAGGCTTGACGGCCAAGGCAGGTCAACTTCAGAACAGAGTCGGACCGGCTGTCACCCTTCTATGCTGTTGCTCTCTGCTTTGGTCTGTAGTTCTCTGTAGTTATCTTGTCGGGGAGTTTGCATGGACGCACTCAGCGTAGGCGCAGTACGCGCTGCCGAACAGGTGGCACAGGCGCATGGGATCACGGTCACGAACGCCGAGGTGATTGCCGACGGCTCGAACCTGCTGGTGCACCTCAAGCCCGCTCCGTTGCTGGCCCGCGTCGCAACCACCACGGCGCTGCTGCGGCGGCCGGTCAGCGCGTGGCTGGGCCGGGATGTATCTGTGGCCGCCTATCTGCATGCGCAGGGTGCCCCCGTAGCCCCGCCCAGCGACCTGCTGCCTCCCGGACCGCACCAGTACGACGGCTATACGATGAGCTTCTGGCAGTTTGTGGAGCACGACCGCAACGCCGTGATCGCTACGACTGAGGCCGGTCCCATGCTGCGCGATCTCCACGAGACCCTGCGCGGCTACAAGCCCGCGGATTCCACGGGCGAGCTGCCTCTGCTCGAGATCTTCAACGAGATCACGCGCTGGCTGAAGTTCCTCGAAAGCCGCCGCGCCCTCTCCGGCGGCGAGCTGATCCAGTTGCGCGAGGCGCACTGGCGGCTGGCGGAGACACTTCGCTTTGGCGGCCGCTCGATCCAGCCCATCCATGGCGACGCTCACCGGAAGAACCTGCTCAAAACCCCCAACGGCTGGGTGTGGACCGATTTCGAAGATGCCTGCGGTGGCGCCACTGCGTGGGACGTCGCCTGCCTGGTCCGCACCGCGCCCGAGGGAATGGAGGAAGCACTCCAGTCCTATCCCGGCGCACCCTCCTGGGACGAGCTGCTGCCCTATCTCCGCGCGCGCGAACTCGAAGCTGTCGTGTACTGGCAGCTCCAGGCCCAGCGTTTTCCCGAACAGGGCGGGGAGGCGCACAGTCGCCTGCGCAACTGGCAACGCCGCCAGCCGCATTCCGGCGCGTTTGGGCAGTAGAGAAAGCCAGAAAACGGCAGACAGAAGCAGACCAATTTCAGACAACAGCAGAACGGAACAGCCGATCCCTTCCTGGTTCTGGCATTGTCTGCTTTTGTCTGGTTTTCTTCTGCATTTGTCTCGCTTTGGCGTATGCTTTGGGAATGATGCGGATGACGGTGCTCGCCAGCGGTTCCAAGGGCAACAGCACAGTCATCGCCACCCGGCGAACACGCATTCTGGTCGACGCCGGACTCTCCTGCCGCGAGATTCTCAAGCGCATGCAGATCGCCGGCGAAGATCCCTGCACGCTCGACGCGATTCTCATCACCCACGAGCATCAGGACCACGTGCAGGGGGTCTCCGTGCTCGCGCGCAAGCTCGGCATCCCGGTCTACTTCACGGAGATGACGCATCGCGCCTGGGTGCGCTGGCTCCATCCGCAAAAGCGCATGACCTATGCCGACTGGCTGCGCCGTCGCCAGCAGGAGAGCAACGGTGTTCCGGAAGAGCCCGCCGCAAAGCAGGAAGACTGTGAATCCCGCTGCGATCCAGCTGCGATCCCGTCAGTTGCTTTCTTCGAAGCGGGGAAGCGGTTTGCGGTCGGCGACATCGATGTCGAGCCATTCACGATACCGCATGATGCCGCCGATCCGGTCGGCTTTGTCTTTGAGGGCGAAGGAGTTCGTATCGGCTTCGCTACCGATCTGGGCTACATACCGGCGAATGCACGCCAGGCCCTGCGCGGCTGCGATGTGCTGTTGCTCGAATCAAACCACGATACGGAAATGCTCCGCGACGGGCCCTACCCCTGGAGCGTAAAGCAGCGTGTCATGTCCCGGGTAGGGCATCTTTCCAACGAAGCCGCAGCCGAGTTTCTGGAACGCAATTATGACGGGCAGGCGGCATATGTCGTGTTGGCGCACCTCTCGGAAAGTAATAATCTTCCGGCATTGGCCCGCGTCAGCGCGGAAAGGGCCCTACGAGATCGCATGAGCCTGCTGGCGAATAAGCTACTCCTCGCTAGCCAGGAGGAGCCTCTTTCTGCAATCGCCCTGTAACGTGGTATGTTATTCATGCACAGCAGTTTAGTTTCTGATCGTGAAAAATTGGGTTACCGCTGGAGTTCCCAAATTGGGAATCCGCTGGTTTTGGAGCGCATCCAATCATTATCATAGGGTTAACGAACATGACTTCAGGACAGCAGGGCACAGCGAATCAGATTGACAGCGGCGCGCTGGCGTCGCCACGCTATACCCGTCCCGACGGCTGCGTCGACCCGGTTGTGGGCGACATCCTCTCGAGTTGGCGCTATGACATCTCCGGCATCACGCCGGCCATGCGCGGCGACTATGAAGACCATTTTTCGGAATGTGCTTACTGCCGCGGCCGCCAGCGGCTGCACCGCACCATTGACGTTGTGCTGATCGGCACAACGACAATTTCGACCGCGGCATTCATTCTCGCGCTGGCGATTATTCATCATATTCAGCCGCTACAACACTGGGCGCTGGTCAGCCTGCATCTCTGGGACGTTTCCGTCATGTTGACACTGCAGGCCGCTGCCATCGTAGGACTTCTGCTTTCGTTACTGTCCTGGCTGCTGGTCGCCATCGCCACGCCGGCTCCGATGTTCCTTACTGGGGTCGCCATCAATCAGGCGCGTTCCTTCCACGCGCGAACTCTCGATGATCGGGACTCCCGCGTCGCCTAATCGTGCATAGAGACACAAGGCCGGCTTGCGAGCCGGCCTTTTTCTTTCTCTCATTCACTGCTATTCCGAATCCAGCCTGAGCCCCCCGGTCAGGTCTCGTACGCGCTCCACGTGATTGGCGCTGCACCATGACTCCAGCCCCTTGGCAATGCGTTGCACTGCCCTGGGGTCGGCATATGAGGCTGTGCCCACCTCGACAGCCGTTGCACCCGCCAGCAAGAACTCCACCGCGTCTTCCGCTGTCGTGATGCCTCCCATGCCGATCACGGGAATCTTCACCGCGCGTGCCGCCTCCCATACCATCCGCACCGCAATCGGCTTGATCGCAGGCCCGGATAGGCCGCCAGTTACATTCGCGATGCGAGGGCGGCGCGTCTTCACATCAATCGCGAGCGACACGAAGGTGTTTACCAGCGAGATCGCGTCCGCCCCTGCCGCCTCTGCGACGCGCGCCACCTGGGCAATCGACGTAACATTCGGCGAGAGCTTGACGATCACCGGCTTGCCTGCCAACCGCTTTGCCCGGATGATCAGCTCCGCCAGCTGCTGAGGATCCGCGCCGAAGATCAACCCCCCATGGCTGGTGTTGGGACACGAGGCATTGAGCTCGTAGGCGGCCACGCCCTCGGCGGCATTCAATTGCTCGATCACCGCCAGGTAGTCATCGATCGTGTAGCCGAAGACATTCGCGATGCAGGCCGTGCCCGAGTAGCGGCGCAGGGCGGGCAGCTTTTCCTGGAGGAACGCTGCCACTCCCATGTTCTGCAATCCGATCGCATTGATCATGCCGGATGCGGTCTCGATGATACGCGGCGCGTCATTGCCGGCCATCGGTTCACGGGAAAGACCCTTGGTGACGAAGCCACCGATCTTATCGAGCGAGAGAATGTCCTCAAACTCGATGCCATAGCCGAAGGTGCCGGACGCGGCAATGACCGGATTGCGCAGCTCAAGGCCGCAGAACGCGACGCGCATGTCGGGCTTCACTCGGGTATGGATTCTCCCGGCGTTGCTGCCTCGGGCGTTAACCCCTCGGCGCCCGTTTTGGTGGATCGGCGCAAACGATGTGTAGTCTTCGGTGTCAGCGGCTCCTGGTCTGTGGCTGTCATCGGTTTAAGGGCCTGCGTGAGGATGTGGCCCACGGAGGCAGAAGGTTGATTGACGCCCAGCAGAGCAGCGAAGGTTGCGGCGAAATCGACCGGCTCCACACGTCCATGATAGATGCCGGGCTGAAACGGCGCACCGTAAAAGCCCAGCGGCACATGCCGGTCGTAGGACCACGCGCTGTAGTGGGTCGTACCGGTGCCCGCAGCATTGCCGTTCCTCTGGTAAGCCGTGGGAATCAGCATCACGTACCAGCCGCCGTTAGGGCTGTAGCTGTGCGCGATGCGCTCGCCAAATTCATCTGGAGCCAGAGTGCCCGCCGCGAGTTGCATGCGCGTATAGACCGCCACCAGCGCGGGCCGCGGCGCCACTTTGCTGGATGCCGGCTGCAGAGGCTGTGGCGTTGCCGGTTGCGGCGCTGCCTCAGCCGCCGGTGCCTCGGCAGCCTGCTTTGCGGCAGCCACGCGTGAAGCGCGCGTGCGCGGCGCGGGCCGCTGCGGTGTGGTCTGCACCACCGGCGGTGGCGTTCCCATGGGCGCGTGGAAGGGCGGCTGCGCCGGCAGGCTCTCCACCACCGCCGGCAATGCAGCGGCGATCGCGTCTTCGGCCTCCGGCTCATTGATGCCGGCGCGCTCGAATGACGGCTGGTTGAGCTCGATATATGGCAGCTCCTGGTGCGACAGCAAATAGTCGATCTTCTCGCCCGGCGAGAATTTATCGTTCATCGCCTTGTTCAGCCCGGCGAGCAGCTTGTCGATATCCCACGAAGCGGCATCCATGCCCAGCGATGTCGCCTGTTCCGCAGTGGAAGCAACACCATGGTCGGCGGAGAGCGCAATCCAAACATTTGCGAGGCCGCCGTCCACGTTCTGGTCGAGCCAGGTGAAGAAGTCGTTGAGCTGCTGATCGAGTTGCTCGACCATGTTGTGCATCTCCGGAGCATCCGGGCCCACGTGATGCGCCAGCCCATCATTGGGGGAGAGCGATATGCTGAGCATGTCGGTCGTGGGATGATGTCCCATCTGCTCGCCAGTGATCAGCGCGCGCGCAAAGTCGAGCTCGTACGTGTTGCCCGCCGGCGAAGTGTCCACCTGCTCGAAGAAACTCTCCTGCGGGTTGCCATGCGCCTCCTCGAGCGCCTGCTGCGCGCGTGGGCTGGCATTGAAGGTAGTGGCCCACTCCGGCAGAGCGTTCTGGTAATAAGTCGAAGTCACAAATGCGCCGCTCTTGGGGTCTATCCAGTACGCCGCATTGGCCGAGTGTCCTACCGGCAGAATGGCAGCCCGATCCTTCAGCGAAATGCCAAACACCTTTGACTGGCCGACGGTCGCGAGCCGCAGCTCATCGCCCACCGTCGAAGCGCGCTCGTTGCGCGGCGAAGCGCCCTCTTCGTCTCCCGCCGTCAGCAGCCCGACAATCTTGTATCGCTCGTCCTCAACCGAGGTGATGGGCCGCTTTGTATTGCGGCTCAGGTCCCACCATTCATTCGAATTGATGCCGTGCCCGTCCGTGTATGTCCCGGTGCCCAGCGTCGCGTGCCCCGGAGCGGTCTTCGTATTCGCGTAGTCGTAGTAGCAGTCAGGGAAGTAAGCGCCGTGATCCAGAAAGAGGCGGAAGCCGTGCGGCGCCTTCAGATCGGCGCGATAGCGTTCCAGGTAATCCTCGCGAAACTGATCGATCACCACCAGCACCACAAGCTTCGGTTTGCCGTCGTAAGCGGAAGCGTGAGCAGGAATCGCGGGAAGAGTGATGAGCAAAGAGGCGAGAGCGAGCGAGCAGAGACGCCGGTGCATATCCATAGGCGTATTTCAGTATCGCAAATGCCGTTCATGGGCACGAGCCGGCGTCAATTTTCAGGATGCAGTTCGCTCCAGCGCCCGGAAGCCGAAGGTCGGACCGCGGCCCCGCTTCACCGCCAGGTCGATCCACAGCATCGCAATCGCTTCCAGATAGCGCGCATTCCGTAGTGGTCCAGCGTCGAAGGGACGCAGCCCGGCCGCCTCAATCAGCGGGACAACAGCGGTCTTCGCTGCGTCATCGTCGCTGCAGTAATAGCCGTCAGCCTGCAGTCCATTGAAGGTGGCGTTTCCCAGCAATGACGCACCGATCGTGTTGAATGCCTTCATTACCCGCGCACGTGGGGCGAATTTCTGCAGCTTCTCGGCGGCCGATGTCGTTGTGCCGAACTCCAGCCCTTCGAGCGCCGGCAGCACCGGGTTCGTGCAATCGATCACCACCTTGCCGGCGACATCGCCGCAAGATGCCAGCGCTTCCTCCGCGGATGCCCAAGGCACCGCCAGCACGATGATCTCTGCCGAACCCGCGACCTCCTTTGCCAGCCCGGCATGGACGCCGGGGATCTGCTTTCTCGCGGAACCCTCCCGCACTGCAACGTTCACTGCGTGCCCGGCTTCGCTCCAAAGCCGCGCCAGCGCGGCGCCTACATTGCCTGCTCCAAGAATCGCGATGCGTGTCATGCTTTTCGTATATCCCTCATTCAGGGGACGCACAATCAGGCACAAAAAAGTGCCTTTTGCCTTGTCAGGGGGCTTTCCGTGCAAATTGAGGAATGCAACGTGAGCACAGCGCTGGATGTGATCGGCGGCAAATGGAAGCCGCTGATCCTATGGGCGCTCAAGCAGGGGCCGCATCGCTTCAATGAACTGCGCCGCAAGCTTCCGGGCGCCTCGCAGAAAGTCCTGACCGAGCAACTGCGCCAGCTCGAGCGCTCCGGCATCATCGAACGCCGCATCTTCCCCGATGCGCGAGCACACACAGAGTATCGACTCAGCGCCTATGGAGCGACGCTGCGGCCTGCCCTCACCGCGCTCGCCGCATGGGGCGCCAGGCATCGCAAGCGCCCCGCTTCTAATGTTTAGTTCTTCGCCAGCAGGCCGGCGTATGCCGCGACAAACGCATCCAGTGCCGAACTCTGAGTTCCGGCGTTCTCCGCGTCGAACGGTCCTGACCACACCTGGCCGAAGGCGTTGTTCGCATCCCGCGAATGTTTCCAGATGCTCTCCGCGTTCGTCACCGCAAATGCCGTGTAGGCCGGATCAGGCTGAGCCGCGTTCAGCGCCATCAGGTTGCGCGCGAAGATGCCCTTGAACTGCACACCATCCGCACCGCAGTTCGCTTCACAGGTGTCATGGAGAACGCCGTTGCTGTCCGTCAGGTGAGTGAGTGCGGCGTTCGCGATCGTCTGCGCAGTCTCCAGCAATTGCGGCGACCGCTGCGCGCGGTTCAGTTCGACGAGGCCGCCAAGGATCACGCCCTGGTTGTAGGTCCACGTGTTCTGTCCATTGTTCTTGCAGGTCGCAAGATCGAGTCCGTCGTTGATCAGATTCTGGCTATTGATCATGCCGGACTGTTGGAACCAGGCCCATTCCTCATTTGCCCACGCCAGGTACCCCGCACGATCGGCAGGCGCGGCGCGATTCGCAAGGTGCGCGGCCACGGAAAGAAACAGTTCATTCGCAATCGCGTTCTTATACGTCTTGTCCTTGCTCCACCAGATGCCGCCGCCGCAGGTTGTATCCCATCCGCCGCTCATGTCGGTAAAGATGGATGCAGCCATGTCTAGATATTGCTGCGTGTGCGTCAGATCGTAAGCGGAGATCCACGCCAGCGCCCACCAGCCCTCGTCATCGTAGTAGTTATTCAGAAAGCTGTTTTGCTTCTGCGCCTGCTGAAAGCTGTTCGCAAAAGTTCCGTTGTAGCTGTTGCTGCGCGCCACCAGCGAATAATCCGCCAGCATCGTAAGCACATTCGCGGAGTTCCACCATCCGGTCGTCTTGTAGAGGCCCGTCGACTGCGTGTACCAGGTCTGCAGCTTGTCGATGCCCGCGAGCGTCTG
>DASVAI010000273.1:0-4546 GCA_036376445.1 Acidobacteriaceae bacterium | reverse complement strand
CGCGCGGGCGGTACCAGAAACGCCGACTGGTCCGCCAGCACAACCAGAGCCTGACGAGCTTTCTTGCCTTTCAGCGTGGACTCGAGTTTCGCCAACTCGGTGCTGTTCAGCCGCTCTGTCAGTTCTATTTTCGAGAGCAGGCGGGCCTGATCATTGCCGGAGCTGGCGTGCGCCGCTCGCAGTGACTGCTCTAGCTGCGCTACAGTCAGCCGTTCGACGTCGTCGCGAGGCTGGTCATAGAAGACTGGCTGGTCGAAGTAGCCCGCTCGCGCGTGCGCTATCAAATTCGGCTTCCCGATCTCCACCTGCAACCGGTGATACTCATCCACCACCTTTGTACGGGGCGGATTGAAGGTGAGGGAGTAGAAGCAATTCGCCTGCTCGACATGTTTGGCGATCGAGCCGGCAAGGTCACTTTGAGTCGTCAACAAACCGCCGCCCGTTTGTGCCGCGATGACTTGCAGTTGGAGATACCCGAGAAAAGCCTTATCCGGGGTCACATCGTTGAGATATTCCTTGAACATGGGAGCCGAGACAGGTACCGGCTTCCCGTTCGCGTCCAGAACAGCCCATTCATTGGCACCCCACAGACTGATCCGCGCCTCCCGCAGGCGAGTCGAGAGCTCTGTTAAAAAATCGAAGGCTCCCGTACCTTCACCGCCTACACCGAGCGCTTCGAATTGCCAGCCATGCCCCAGCCAAAACATCAGCTTTCTAGCCGGCCTCCGCCGCTGCTCAATCGCAATGGATCCAAGTGCTATCAAGGAATAAAGCGCCTTCTTGTCGACCTTCCCGGCTCTGGCGAATTTTCCCAAATACTCTTCAACAGCAGGCATTTTCCAAACCCGGTTCGGCTCTCCTCGATGGCTGATCTCATCGGCCAAAATATCCCCATCGTAGGAAGGTGAACCTGATGTTGAGAGGCCATCTTTGTCGATCCAATAGACCGATACCGGCTGACGAAGATGCCCATGGTTCTGACGCAAAAAGCTTTCGGCCTCGTGCTCTTCAGCTGAAAGCTGCGGCTCCGGCATGTTCAACTCATCCACCATCAGAATGACTTCGACAGGAGGCGAAGGTGTAGCCGCAGCACCGAATGCCTGGAAGGAAAGGACTTTGCCGCGCTGGGTGTTATCCAGCAACGTGAAATCCTGTTGCGTGAGTCCCTCGACTGGATTACCGGACCCGTTCTGGATCACGACATCGAGCCGGATCATGCCGGAGTTCAGATCGAGCGGATGAGTGGATTCGACCCTTTGCGGTGCGAGTGGCGTGGGCCGATCTTGCTGGCCGAGTGCAGGAGCAACCATACATAGGAACACTGCGGAAGTGCGGAGGGCGGCGTGTGTAGCAATCACTAGATCAGCGTGACCCGAATTTTCCGCAGGAAGAGATCTGCTATTAGCACCCCACTACAATCTCACCGCTTTCCAAAATGGCACGCGCTCGATCACAAATCAGCAAAATCTTGCCGGTTAATTCCCCTCAATTTGCTACTCTAAAAATAGAGTGAGCAACTCCGGCAAGCTCACCCCTGCCGCTCTCATCGAAATTCAAGAAATCCACACATCACCAAGGTAATGGAGGGGCCGGCACAAACCGGCCCCTAAGTCCTTTTGTTGGACATATTTAGGAGTTAAGTCCTTTAAATACCGCATTTAGCACTCGGCACACGAGGTAAAACCATCATTCCAAAGGACCTGGATGCCGGGCCTGCCGGGTGGGTGGGGGAGGGGGGGTGGGGTAACGTGACCCCATCCTCAGACCTGCATCACTTCCTTCTCCTTGTTCTTGGAGAGCTCTTCCATTCGCTTGATCTCTTCATCGGTCAGCTTCTGGATCTCGTCCAGCGCTCGCTTCTCCTCGTCCTCGGAGATCTGCTTCTCCTTGGCCGCCTTCTTGATTGCCTCGTTGCCGTCGCGCCGCACATTGCGGATGCCCGTCCGGTGCTCCTCGAGCACCCGGTTCAACTGCTTCACCACATCCCGCCGTCGCTCCTCGGTCATCGGCGGAATCTTCAGCCGCACTACCTTGCCGTCGTTCTGCGGATTGAAACTCGAATCCGCCGTCCGCAGCCCCTTCTCGATCTCCGCGATCGCCGAAGGATCGAACGGCTGGATCAGGATCGTCTGCGCGTCCGGAATCGAAAGCTGTGCCACCTGGTTCAGCGGCATCTCCGACCCGTAGTACGCCACCCGCACATGGTCCAGCATCTGAATGTTCGCCCGGCCCGTGCGTGTGGATGCCAGGTTCTGCCGGAAGTCATTCACGGCCTTCTCCATGCGCGCCTTCAGTTGCTGATGGATAGACTTCAATGCCGGAACGCTGGCCATCGTCGAAACTGCCATGATGTTTCTTCCTCCTCGTGGCAAAGCTAGATTCTAAAGCGGATTGCCTCCCGCTGCATCGCGGCGCGCACGTGAATGACTGATCCGGCTCTCAGAAGCTCGAGTTCGCCGCCTCGGCCGTCAGCTCCACGCTGCCCGTTAACGGCGTGTCCTCCACCGAATCGCCCACCCGGACAGTGAACCGCCCCGGATCGATCGTCCACCGCTTCCCCTCGGGGCTCCAATAGGCGAACGCCCGCGCATCCAGCGTCACCGAGACATGCTTCGTCTCCCCCGGCCCCACCACCACCCGCGCAAACCCCTTCAACTCTTTTTCCGGCCTGTCCACCTTCGGATGCTCTTCCGACAAATAAACCTGCGCCACCTCCGCGCCTGCGCGCGAGCCGGTATTCGTCACATCGAATGTCACGTTCACCACCGGGTTCGCGCCCGCCGGCTCCGGGCTCACCGCAAGATTGGCAAACCGGAACGTCGTATACGAGAGCCCATAGCCGAACGGAAACAACGGCTTCACATGGTTGTGCTCATAGCCGCGATAGCCCACAAAGGCACCCTCTTTGTAGACTACCCGCTTCGTCCCCGGCTCCGGATAGTAGTACGCAAACGCCGGATTGTCCTCCGCTCGCCGTTCGAAGGTCGCCGGTAGATGCCCCGACGGATTCACCTGGCCGAGCAGGATCTCGGCCAGCGCCGTGCCGCCCTCCTGCCCGGCATACCACGTCTCCAGCACAGCCGGCACCCCATCCAGCCACGCGCTCGAGTCCACATTACCGCCCGACGTCACCGCGACGATTACCTTCTTGTTCGCCGCCACCATCGCCTGGATCAGCTCGTCCTGCCCGTACGGCAGCGTGAAGGTGCGGTCGCCGCCCTCGCCCTCGCTGTCCTGATCGAACCCAGCCGCGACCACCACCACATCCGCCTTCGCGGCCAGCTCCTTCGCGCGCTCGCTCACGATCGTGTCTTCTGACACAATTGCCAGCCGCAGCTTGCCACCTACTGGGAACGTCTGCTTCTCCTCGACCACCAACTTATGCGGCCCGGCCGAGAGCTCCACCGCAGCGTGAGGCGCAAACGCGCGCACCAGGTCCCAGTCATCGAAGACCTGCCTGCCGTCTACAAACACGCGATTGCCCGAGCCCTCGCCCGATGCTTCAAGCGCCACAATGTATCGGCCGGTCTTCGCCGCAGTGTAGTAGCCCGTGTATCGCCGCGATGACTTCGCGCCCTCGGCAATCAAGCGGGCAGCCATCTCCGGATCGCCATGGATCTCTTCCCATGTCACGCCCGCCAGATCGATGTGAGCTGCGATGCTCGTATTGGCCGCCGGGCCCGCCAGCGTGTCGTTGTGGAACACCTCCAGCGTCAGCCCCGGCTTGCCGTTCTTCGCCTCGGTCGTGAACTCCGTCGCCTCCGCACGATCGGCGATCTTCGGCAGCCCGCGATCGTAGTAGACCGTAGCGGTCTTGCCCAGCGCATGCGTCAGCCCTTCCAGCAGGCTCACCGTATGAAACGGCGCCACCCCCGCACTGCCGCCACCCACCGGCACCCCCGGGTACGCATCCGGCCCGACAACCAAAACGCTTTTTATCTCCGATTTATTCAGCGGCAGCAGATTGTTTTCATTCTTCAAGAGCACCGCCGACTCGCGCGCTGAGTCAAGCGCCGTCTGCCGATTGCTCTCGTCGACATACGAGATCGACGTATCGGTCTGATCGCGGTCCAGCCAGCCGAACATCATCGCAGTCGAGAGAATGTGGCGCACCTTCTCATCGATCGTCGCCTCAGAAACCTTCCCGGTTTCGATCGCGGGCTCCAGTGTCTTGCGGTTCATATGATCGCCATGCGGCATCTCGAGATCGAGCCCGCCGTTCGCCGCCGCCACGCCATCATATGTCGCGTCCCAGTCGGACATCAGCGTGCCTTCAAAGCCGAACTCCTTGCGCAGAATGTCGATATTCAGTGTCGGATTCTGCGTCGAATGCTCGCCATTGACGAGGTTGTACGAGTCCATCACCGCCCCGACATGCGCCTGCTTTACGGCGGCCTCAAAGGCCGGCAGATAAATCTCGTGCATCGTGCGCGCATCGATGATCGAGTCCGAATCGTGACGCAGATATTCGGAGTTGTTGCCGATGTAGTGCTTGACCGTCGAGCTCACGCCCTGCTGCTGCATGCCATCGATGTAGCCCACCGCC
>DASVAI010000270.1:0-3991 GCA_036376445.1 Acidobacteriaceae bacterium | reverse complement strand
CAAATTGGGAAGGCTGTTATGCGGGCGGCAATGCGTCGAGGGCGGTGCCGGTGCGCTCGATGAGCGTGGCCAGCTCCGCGTTGCGGCGGCGCAGGCCGTCGACCACCGGCGCCGGTGCTTTGGCGAGGAACGACTCGTTCGTAAGCTGGCGGTCGCTGTTTTCTTTTTCCTTTTGCAGCTTCATTAAGTCTTTGGTGAGGCGTTCGCGTTCTGCTCCGGTGTCGAGGGGTTTTTCGTAGACCACAGCAACGTCGAAGTTTGATGTGGCGCGGCGCGCGAGGCCCTCGGGCAATTGTGGGACAACTTCAAGTGTAGTGACGCGCGCGAGCCGCTGGATGGCAGGGTGATTCTGCTGGAAGACGGAAGCATCTGATGTGCGGAGCAGGATGGGGACGGATTCTCGTTCGGGTACGCCCGCGTCCTTGCGCGCCGCGCGAACGGAGACGATGAGGGACTGAAGGAGAGCCATCTGGGCTTCTGATTCCGGGTCGAGATCTTTTTTCGCCGAGACTGGATACGGCATCAGGGCAATCGAGCGCGCTGGCGGGCGGCCGTCGTAGAAGGCATGCCATATCTCTTCGGTGATGAAGGGCATGAAGGGCGAGAGCATGCGCAGCGAGGACTCGAAGATGTTACTGAAGAGAAGGAATGGCAGCAGCCGGTCCCCCTGGGTCTCTGCGGTGTCGATGCGCAGCTTGGCGAGCTCCAGATACCAGTCGCAGAGGTCGCCCCAGAAGAACTGGTAGATGGTGTTGGCGGCTTCATCGAAGCGGTAGGCTGCTAGCGCCGCGTTCACTGCGTCTGCCGTTGTGTAGAGGCGGGAGAGAATCCAGCGATCTTCCAGTTGCGACTGGTCCGGCTGTTCCGGCGCGTCCGGATTGGCGGGGAAGCCGAGGATTACCGTGTCGGTGCGGTCGATTGCGGTGAGGTCGGTGAAATGGTGGAGGATGGCACCCTCGCCCATGATGCGCTCGCGCTGCATGAAGAGGAAGCGCGCGGCGTTCCAGATTTTGTTGGCGAAGGCTCGGTAGCCTTCGGTGCGCGCTTCGGAGAAGGCGATGTCTGTCCCGGGCGAGGCCATCGTCGCCAGCGTGAAGCGGACGGCGTCCGTGCCGTAGCGATTCACGATCTCGATGGGATCGATGACGTTGCCCTTGGTCTTGGACATCTTCTGGCGCTCGGCGTCGCGCACGAGGGCGTGGATGTAGACCTCTCGGAATGGGACGGCGTCCTTGAGTGTGCGGGCGGAGCCGTCCGGCATGGGCTCTTCGAGCATGAAGTGGCAGCCGAACATGATCATGCGGGCTACCCAGAAAAAGAGGATGTCAAAGCCGGTGACGAGCAGGTCCGTGGGATAGAAGGCCGCGAGATCGGGTGTGCGGTCGGGCCAGCCGAAGACGGACATGGGCAAGAGGCCAGAGGAGAACCATGTGTCGAGCACATCGGTTTCCTGCGTGAGCTCGGTCGAGTTGCAGTGCTCACAGACGGACGGTGTTTCGCGCGCGACGGTCATCTTGTCGCATGCGGCGCAGTGCCACGCGGGAATGCGATGGCCCCACCAGAGCTGGCGGGAGATACACCAGTCGTGGATATTGCGCATCCACTCGTCGTAGGTCTTGCGGTACTGCTCGGGCGTGAAGCGGATGTGTCCCTGATCGACGGCGGCGATTGCTTTTTCCGCGAGTGGCTGGATCTTGATGAACCATTGCGTGGAGAGACGCGGCTCGACGACGGTCTTGCTGCGGTCGCACTTGCCCACCGCGTGCGAGTGGTCCTTCATGGAGAAGCCGGGCTGGCCTTCGAGCTCGGCGACGATGCGTTTGCGCGCCTGGTAGCGATCGAGACCGGCGAAGGCGCCGGCCTGATCGTTGAGGTGCGCGGTCTCGTCCATGATGTTGATCGATTGCAGCTTGTGGCGCTGCCCGACGGCGTAGTCATTGGGATCGTGCGCTGGGGTGATCTTCACCGCACCGGTGCCGAACTCCGGCGAGACCCAGGGGTCGGCAATGATGGGGATCTCGCGGCCGATGAATGGCACGCGCACGCTGCCGCCCTGCAGGTGTTTGTAGCGCTCATCGAGCGGATGAACGGCGATGGCGACGTCGCCAAACATCGTCTCCGGACGGGTGGTGGCGACGAGCAGGGAGTCGCTTGATCCGACGATCGGGTAGGGAATCGTATAGAGCTTGCCCTGCTGCTCTTCGTGGATGACTTCCAGATCGGAGATCGCGGTCTGGCAATCGGGGCACCAGTTGACGATGTAGGCGCCGCGATAGATGAGCCCCTGCTCATAGAGCCGGACGAAGGCTTCGCGCACAGCGCGGGAGAGGCCCGTATCCATGGTGAAGTATTCGCGCGACCAGTCCACCGATGCGCCGAGGCGCTTCATCTGGCAGAGGATCGCGCCGCCGTACTGCTCCTTCCACTTCCAGACACGCTCGAGGAAGGCTTCGCGGCCGAGCTTCTGGCGGGAGGTTTTCTCGGAGGCAAGCTGGCGCTCCACCATCATTTGCGTCGCGATGCCGGCGTGGTCCGTGCCCGGCACCCAGAGCGTGCGGTCGCCGCGCATGCGATGCCAGCGGGCGAGGATATCCATCTCCGTCTGGTTGAGCATGTGGCCCATGTGCAGCCGGCCGGTGACATTGGGCGGCGGCAGCAGCATGACGAAGTTGTGCTCACGCGATGCGGCGTCAGGCTTGGCGGTGTGAAAGAGGTTTTCACTCACCCACCAGGTGGCCCAACGCTCTTCGATGGCGGCGGGGTCGTAGGCTTTCGGCAGTTCGTGCGGCATGAAGTTTCAGGGTAACAAAGAGGCGGGAGAAAGGCAGAGACTGCAGACAACGGCAGACAAAGCAGAGAACAGCAGAAAAGAGTAACGGCAGAGCGACGTCACTCTGCCGTTGTCTGATTTTGTCTGAAATTGTCTGCTGTCGTCTTTAGAACGGGTTGAACTTGTCCAGGCCCTTCTTCTTCTTGTTGGCGCTGGAAGACTCGGAGCTCTGATCCGTTTTGACCTTGGGATTTTTCTTCTTCTTGCCATTGGGAGCCGGCGTGCCGGTCTGCACCTGGGCATTGCCGCCGGGCTGGCTCTTCACATCATTGACCTGTGTCTGGGCTTCCGCAGGCTTCTGGACAGGAGGAAGCGGGGTATTGTTGGCCGGGCCGACGGGATTCAGTCCGAAATTGTCGCCTGCAGGTGCAGGCGCGGCGTTGTTCGTATCTGCCGGAGGCGCAGCGGCAGGAGGATTCGCGCCGGTGGTGGAATTGCCGTTGCTGTTGTCGATGGCGTTGCCGTTGGGGTTCAGGATCTCGACGCCAACGCCGGTGCCGCCGCCGCCCTCGGGCGCGCCTTCGAGCCGCGGCCGGGCGGGTTCTCCGGTGCGCGGTGCGGCGGTGCCGTTTTCAATCGCTTCTGAGTTTGCAGTCGCGGGCGTTCCGGTGGCCGCCGGCTTGCCCGTGGCAGAGTCGAAGATCGCGATGTTTTCTTTGCTGACTTCGGGTGCGGTCACGTTCTGAACCGGCGTCATCCGCGGTTCGCCAACGCGGGCGGCTTCGAGTGTAGATGGACCGTGCTTGACCAGCAGAATGGCGCGGTCTTTCAACTTGATGTTCGTGCGGCTCTGCTCTTCAGCCTCGTTCTCGGCGATCTGGGAGGCGTTCGGTTCCGGCACCGGGCGGCCAAGCGCGATCAGCTTTTCGCGCGCATCCTCAACGTGTGGCGCCATGGGATAGCGGGTGACCACCCTGGCATAGCAGTCGGCGGCGCGGTCGTCGTACGCGGCGATCAGGCGCTCTTTGAGCGCGGGCTGCAGGTTATATTGGTTGACCCGAGCGGCTTCTCCCGCGTAATCGTCGCCTAGCTGAATGAGAGCCAGGTCGCTCTTGCTGAAGAGGGGATACGAGTCGGTGAGTGTCTGCAGACGCGCGATGCTTGCCTGCAGGTTTTCATGCGTCGCATAGAAGCTGCCGATGGTGTACTGGCGCTGGGCCA
>DASVAI010000263.1:0-3736 GCA_036376445.1 Acidobacteriaceae bacterium | reverse complement strand
TCCCAAGTGCCCCATGTGCATCGCTGCCTGGCTTGCCATCGGCAGCGGATTCAGCATCCCGCTGACTACCGCCGCGCATCTGCGCACTGCATTTTTGTGGCTCTGCTGGGGCGCTCTGCTGGTGCTCGCTGCGCGCCTGCTCGTGCGGCTTGTCAGCAGACCGGGCGCTGCATCGGCGCGCCGATAGGAAACCTCTACTGCGGAATTGTTTTTGCGCACCGCTGCGGCAAGGTATATATTCGCTTGGCCGTCTCCACATAACTCCTCCCCCTGAGAGCTGCTCGATTGCCTCCCCTATAGAAGGCACGATGGCGAATCTGTGGGTGCTCGTCGGGCCAGGAACAGATTTGCCGCTTCTGCCAAAGTTGATCTCAGGCTCCGGGCCGAATACTCCACCGCTGACTATCCCCGCAACGCAAACGCTGCCCTTACGCCGGAAGGAAAAGATCGCATGTTGAGCAAGTCTGTTGCGATGTATGCAGGACTGTGTCTGTTAGTGGGAGGAGTTTTCACACCGCCGAATCTCAAGGCCCAGGAAGCCGGAGCGAAGGTCACTCCTCCGCCAAAGGTTCTTGTGATTGACCTGGAGTTCCTCAAGCCTGGCAAATCCGGCTCACTGCACCAAAAAACGGAAAGCGCATTTGTCACAGCGGCAAAAAACGCTAAGTCGCAGAACTACTATCTGGCCTCTCAAGCGGTCAGCGGCCCGCCGCGTACGATCTTTACCTTCGGGTATGACTCCTTCGCCGCATTCGAAAAGCAACTCAAGGAAGATGCGACGGGACCAATGGCCGCTCAACTGGATTCGGCCTTTCAGGCCGATGGTGAGCTTCTCGCGTCTCTGCAGCGCAGCGTATTCGTGCTGCACGATGACATGAGCGTCAATGCTCCTTGTGCCATCGGAACCATGCGCTACTTTCAAATCACACGGGTCAAACTGCACCCAGGCCAGAGGAAGAACTGGGAAGAGTTCGTCAAGATGTGGAAGGATGCAGTTACCAAGACAGACCCGGATGCGCACATCGCTGTATTCTCCGAAGCCTACGGCTGGGAGAGCGGCGGAGTCTGGCTGCTGATCCATCCCATGAAATCCGTGGCGGAAGTGGACACCCTCAACGCGAACAACGAGAAGTTTCGGCAAAATGTCGGCGATTGGGCGCACTATCAGGAGCTGCTTGGCGCGGCATTCGAGTCTTCACAGAGCAACCTGTTTGCCTTCGATCCGTCGATGAGCTATGTCTCCGACGATTGGGTCAAAGCGGACCCAACGTTCTGGAATAAGAAATAAGCAGCAGGGAAGCCATAACCTGGGGGCGCTGTCACGCAGCGCCCCTTTTGTGTGCTCCGGATTTGACACATTCGATCTTCACTCGGAACATTGCTGGCAAGCTCACGAGTCGTCGGATGACCTCTCCAGGAGATCTGTCACATTGACAAACAGGCTTCTGTACGGCGGCGCTGTCTTTCTTGCTGCGTTCCTCCTTTTCCTTGTCGAGCCTGTTGCCGCCAAGCAGCTACTGCCGAGCTTCGGTGGCTCTGCCGCCGTCTGGCTCACCTGCCTGGTCTTCTTTCAAACAGCACTGCTAGCCGGCTACGCCTACGCACACTGGATGGCGCGTCCTGCGTCGCGCCGATGGCAGATGCCTCTTCACATCGGGCTGCTGGTGCTGGCCACCATCTCAGCCCTTGCATGGGCCGTGCGAGGCAGAACATTCACCCAGCCCGTCTCACACCCGGCCGGTATGATCTGCCGTCTGCTGCTCATCTCCATCGGGCTCCCATTCCTGGTGCTGGCATCCACCAGTCCACTGCTCCAGGCGTGGCTGGCGCGGCTGGAGCAGGCCCGCATTCCATATCGCCTCTTCGCACTCTCGAATCTCGCATCCCTCCTTGCTCTAGCGCTGTACCCGACACTCATCGAGCCGCATCTCACCCTGCGCACACAACGCATCGTCTGGTCCTGCGGATTCCTCTGCTTTGCGGTTGCTTTTGCGAGAATCGCCTGGTCTGCTCGCGCGAACAATGCAGAGCCAACCCCCTCCGTCGACACGACCGCGCGCGCCGACGATATCCGGCCCTCGCTGCGAGATAAATGCCTCTGGCTGCTGCTCCCCATGGTAGCGTCCATGCAGTTGACGGTCGTCACCGCTTATCTCACCGCGAACATAGCCGCGATTCCGCTCCTCTGGGTTCTCCCGCTGGCCGCATATCTCGTCAGTCTGATCATCGCCTTCGAATACGCCCGTTTTGTGTCGCGTCCCATCCTCATGCGTCTGCTGGCCGTAATGCTTGCGGGACTCGGGCTCATGCTGTCCAAAGTCGATGTCTCATTGCCGGCCGGCATGGGCATCGCTTTCTTTCTGATCGAGATGTTTCTCGCCTGCCTCTACTGTCATATCGAAGCCTATGCGCTGCGCCCGCATTCGTCGCGGGATCTGACAGCCTTCTATCTGCTGTTTGCCGCCGGTGGCGCGATCGGCTCTTTCCTGATCGGCATTGCTTCGCCGCTGATCTTTTCCTTCAACTACGACATCGTGATTGCATTCCTAGCCACCTCTCTGGCGGCTCTTATCGTAGTTTGGCCGTCCGGATGGTCGCAGCGTGCGGTGATGTCTATCGGTGCAGCGATGCTCATCTATCTGCTCGTGATACTGCACATGGCCTACCGGCGCGATACATTGTTCGCAACTCGTAACTTCTACGCTGCTTTGCGAGTGAAGCAGACATACGATGCCAACCAGCGATTCGTTCGTACACTGACCAACGGCACCATCCGCCATGGCACACAGATTTTTTCGCCGGCACTGCGAACGACGCCGATCAGTTACTATGCGGAAGCCTCCGGCATAGGGCTCGCCCTGCGTGAATGTTGCGAAGACCGCCCCCGCAATGTGGGCATTGTTGGTCTTGGCGCCGGTACCATTGCGGCCTATGGCCGCGCCGGAGATCGCATGCGCTTCTATGAGATCAACCCGGCGGTCCTGCCGATCGCCCAGCGCCTGTTTACCTATGTACGCGACTCACCAGCGCAGATGACCTTTGTTGAAGGCGATGCGCGCTCCTCACTCGCGCGTGAGGCGCCACAGGGCTTCGATGTGCTGGTGATCGACGCCTTTTCCGGTGATGCCATTCCGTTGCATTTGCTGACGACTGACGCGATGACCCTTTATCGAAAGCATCTGGCGCCAGGGGGCATCCTGGCTTTCCATATCTCGAACCAGCACGTTGATCTCGAGCCCGCGATCTATCTGTTGGCCGAATCGTCCGGCATGCAGGCGCGCACCGTGCAGAGCTACTCGAGCAACCAGACCGGCGCATTCGATGCCACATGGGTCTTGGTAACCGCAAATGTTGCATTTTTCGCGCGTCCGGAAGTTTTGGGCGTAACGCGGAAGACGGAGCGGCGTCCCGGCCTCCGCGTCTGGACCGATGACTATTCAAGCCTGCTCCCGTTACTGCGCTGAAAAAGCGCCGCCGCGGCAGCGCTTTTCATTGCGTGCAGCCAAACCATCTACTGATGCGCGCGCGGCTGCTCCTGCGGAACAGCGCTGTGCACGGCGGCCAGCGCTTCCGGCGCCTCTTCCTTCAGCTCCGGCAGCGGCGACTCGAGTGCAATCTTCAGCACCTCATCCATCGTTTCGACAAAGTGCAGCTTCATCGCCTTCTTCAGGTTGTCCGGCAGCTCAGCCAGGTCCTTCTCGTTCTCTTTCGACAGCACCGCTTCGAAGATGCCCGC
>DASVAI010000262.1:0-3291 GCA_036376445.1 Acidobacteriaceae bacterium | reverse complement strand
CGGTCCGTTCTGGTAGTACTCGTCCATGGCGGTGAAGTTGCGCCATGTGGGATCGCCGCTGAGCAGCTTCACCGCGCCGGATTCGAAGTAGATACGGAACCACTCCCAGAGCAGCAGCAGCACGCTGGCACGCGGCGGCGGTGAGGCTGCGCCCCAGCCGGGCAGCAAGCCTGCGGGTGCGAGAAAGAGGCTGATGAATCCTGCTTCCAGCAGCATGCCGTCGGATTGGTAGTTGGCGAAGTCCTGCGCCGCGCCGATGAAAGACAGGTAGCCGACGAAGCAGACAATCAGCATGGCGCGCGGCCAGATGTTCGCCACAAGTAGCATAGAGGCCAGCATGCCCGCCATGCACATTCCGATGAGCATGTGATTGCCGGAGCCGAGCCACAGGATGGTGGGTGCGTACCACAGCCGCATCGGTCCGAGCCCGCGGCGCACATGCTCCAGATAGTCGCCTGCCGGCAGAACGCCATCCGGGCCGATGAGGCCTCTGATCTGAAAGAGGAGAGAAAAGAATGCCGAGAAGTAAATGAGCCCCAGCGCGCGCAGAAAGAGCCAGCGGGGGATAAGCCGGTTCGATGCGCCATACCGGCCATCCGGAGTGGAGGCAAAGAGATACCGGATGAAGTTGACTGGGGCCGAGGGCATGTCGACTTGCTCCCTAAACTATTGCCATCTAGAGTAGCGCCGTCGTGCGGTCAGGGTTGCGTTGGCGTGGAGCCGGAAGAAATCACGAACTGCCGCACCTCGGCTCGTTCCTTGTCCAACTCTGCCTGGCGATGCGCCTGCAGCTTTTGAAATGTCTGGAACTCCTGCTGCGCGCGTTCCTTTTCTCCGGCACGCACGTAATACTGGCCGAGACGATAATGCGCGTCCGGCAGGTCCGGATTCAGCTCCAGTGCACGCGTATATTGCGGCAGCGATTTGGCGTATTGGTGCTGGTCCGCATAGAGGATTCCCAACTGCAGATGCGCGTCGGCCAGTTTGTCGTCGAGCGCGATGGACTTCTTCAGCAGCGACTCCACCCGCGCGAAGTCGATGCTGTTCGCCTCCGAGCGCTTCCCTTTCCAAAGCCCGACAGCGTAGTAGTACTGGGCTAGCGCATTGCGCGGCTCCAGCTCTGCGTAGCGCCGGAAGCGCTGGATCACTTCGTCGGCCTGGTTCGGAGAACTGAGATACGCCTTGGACAGAAACAGATAACAGCGCCCGTCGCGCGGGTTCAGGTCGGCGGCCGTGAGCAGGGCTTTGATGGACTCCTCATAGCGGCCGCGCGAGTAGAGCGCCATGCCCAGCCCGATCCAAAGGCGCGGTGATTGGGGGAAGCGCACCGTGGCCTGCTGAAAGACCTGAATGGCCGGCTCGTAGGTGCGATGGAGCAGAAGCTCGCTGCCCCATGCAAAGAGGTTGTCTTCGCTGGGGTCCATCTGCGCGGCCGTCTCCAGCTCGTTGGCTGCCTCGATAAACTTTCCATCCTTCTCGTCGATCCTGCCGAGCAGGTTGTGGATCTCGCCGCTGTCCTGCTGCTTTGCGAGCTCCTGCGCGAGTTGCCGCGCATCGCTGAGGCGGCCGGTAAGGAAGTATGCCAGCGCCAGGTTGTAGCTGTTGTCATAGGAGGCGGGCTGAATCTGCCGCGCCTTTTCGAGCAAGGGGATCGCCTGCGGGATCTTGCTGGATTGCAGGTAGAACTCGGCGAGATTGTGGTTGGCTTGAAAATCATCCGGCTCCAGAGCGAGCGCCTTGCGGAACTGCTCCTCTGCCGGCGCCGGCTTGCCGGCATGCAGCAGGCTGGTGGCGAGATTGGTGCGGGCCGCAGCGGAGTCCGGCTTTAGCTGAACGGCGATCTGCAATTGTTCGACCGATTTAGCGGTCTTATGCTGCGCGGCATAGACCAGGCCGAGAAGCTCATGGACTTCGAAGCTCTTTGGAAGACGCGGTTCGATCGCTTCCAGTTCCGCAGCCGCACGGGTATAGTCGTGCGCGTTGTAGGCGGAGACGGCGGATTGGAACTGGCTCTCAAGCGTGCGGTCTGGTGCGCTCTGGGCCGTGGCCGGCACGGACAGCGCAATCAGCGCACCGAAGAACAGGAGCCGGATCGAAACCGCCTTGCCCACACCTTCACCTCGCATGCATCGCAAAAAGAGACACCCCGGATGATATTCCGGGGTGCCTGCTGGGGGTGAGTATAGCGATCAGTAGTAAAGCTTCAGAGCGAACTGAACCTGCCGCGGATCGTAAGGAGCATCGCGTGTGGATCCGATCTGGCCGAAGGCGCTGTTGGTGAAATCGCCGGAGCCGCTGATGGACTGTACACCGTTGCCGCCAAAGTTCGGTGCGTTGAAGTTGGGATGGTTGAGGATGTTGAAGAACTCCGCCCGGAACTGCATCGAGATGCGGTCGCTGATCTGGAATCCCTTGAATGCTGAGAAGTCGAACCGGTGGAAGCCTGGTCCGTGGGTGAAGCCGGGACGGCCGCCCAGGATCGCCGAGCCGCTCTGAATCGAGCACGGTGCTGAGGTTAAGCTGGGGTCTGGCCCATTCGGCCCCAGCGGGCAGGGCTGCTTATAAGCCTTGGGGTTGTTGTACCAGAAGGGTGCGGTCTGCCCTGACGTGGGGTCTATTACCTTAGTTTTTAAGCTCAGCTGCTGACTCTCGCCAGGAACCAGGAAGGCGTTGCAACCCGTTCCAGAGGTCGTGCCCGTGGGACACCCGATGGTCTGGGGCTGTCCTCCCTGGAGGGTCGTAATAAAGTACACGCTCCATCCACCAATCAAGTTGTTCGTAAACTTATTGACGCTCCCCAGGTATTTCTTGTTTTGGCCGAACGGAAGTTCATAACCGCCGCTGATGTGCACAACATTACGGACGTCGAAATCAGCGGGACCCCAGTCGAACTTGGGACCGAGACCTGGCACCCACGGCGCGCGACCTTGGTCAGCGGAAGTTCCATTGAGGAGATCGCCCGCGTCGGAGAGCGCCTTCGACCAGGTATAGGTGATGAGATAATTCAGCCCGCCGGCGAACGACTGTTCCAGTTTTGTCTGCAGACCGTTGTAGACGCTGTCGCCGATCGTGCGCTGATAACTGCCGCCCCGGCTGAAGTCGGGGAAGGGTATAAAATCTCTCGTATTCGTGCCAACAGGAAGAATCTGCGAAACCTGGTTATTTCCAATGCCCTGTTGCAGATGACGTGCCCTGGTCAGTACGTAGGCTGCCTGGGCTGAGAGCGTGTTGGTGAGGGCGTACTGCACCGTCATATTGGCGCTGAGCGTACGCGGCGTCTTGTAATCGAAC
>DASVAI010000260.1:0-4067 GCA_036376445.1 Acidobacteriaceae bacterium | reverse complement strand
TGGGTGAAGCATGGCCGTGGTCACGCGTACGGGCATTACAAACACGATGACGACGATCATGATGATCATGATCACGGCCATGGACACGGCCACGGCCACGATCGCGACTAGCAAATTTGTCGAGCCGGTATAGAGTGGTGGAGCAGTTTTCGAGGGCTACCTTTATGACTGCTCCACGCGTTCTCTTCTGCGCAGCTTTCTACGCTCTTCTGCTTTCTGCTGCCGCACTCCAGGCTCAAGCCATGCCGGCGATGTATGAATGCGTTTAGAAAGCAGTTCCTCCCGCGATAGGTGAAATTTGAAGAACGTCGGTCGGATTTTCATTGGTCAAGCACTATCCATTGCTTTTTTCCCATTCATCTCCTTTGCCTCAACGCCAAGTGCCGTGAAGCTTCCGGTTTGTACAGAACTATCGTTTGATAGCTGCCATCCGACGGAAGGAGTGACACCACCGAAACTGTTCCACTCTGTGGACGCTGAATATCCGTGGAAGGCGCAGGATGAACGGCTTGAAGGAATGGCTGTGGTACGGCTGATCGTGGACGAGAAAGGGAAACCGCAACAGGTCACTATCACGCATTCGATTGCCGACAACCTGCCCGTGCAGCATCGCGAGGCTGCGTTACGGATGGATGAAAACGCACTCAAGGCAGTCAAGAGATTCCGCTTCTTCCCAGCAAAGTTAGAGGGCCATCCGGTGATGGTGGAGATTACGGTGGAAGAAAGGTTTCACCTTGTGCCCTAACAGCAGAGATAGATGCACTTGGCAGAGAACACGCGGAATCGCTCTCAAGAACTTCCCTGGCTAAGCTTGCCGGCTGCATCATCCGCTCCATAAAAACATCGGCGCGCGAATAAGCAGAGTGCCTCATGCGCTCCGGCGGCAGGTGGCGGAAGCCCATCGATTCGTAGAGCGCGATAGCGCCGGTGAGCGTATGGTTCGTTTCGAGATAGAGACGTGTCGCGCCGAGGCGCTCTGCTTTTGCGATGGCGGCTGCGATGAGGCGCCGACCGATGCCGTGGCGGCGCTCGGCGGGTGTCACCGCCATCTTGGCCAGTTCATATTCTCCCGGTGCGACGGGGATCAGCGCGCAACAGCCGACCTGCCGGCCGCAGCGTGCGGCGACGAAGATGCGGCCGCCGAGATCAAGGATGGCGTCCTGCGGATGCCAGAGGACTTCGAGGTCGGCCGGCTCCAGCCAGAAGTCGCGCTGGATCCATTCGCGGTTTAGCTCGAAGAAAGCGTCGGCGTCATTGGGCTGGAATTCGCGGATGATGACATCGGACATAGGCTTGATTCTCCTCATGGCCGTTTTCACAAAGACTGTGAAATATCCGCATCTGTTCAAGGCAGCTTTTGTTAACGACGAATTCGCTGCGTCAGTTCCTGCAAGCCCTACAGCATTTGTGAAAACGGCCTTGCCTCTTTCACGCTGGCTGAGTTCAGCCTAGGATCAATGCACACGATATGTCCAATATTCGAATGCTCTGGATTGAGACGTTCTACATATGAGCAACGAGATCGAGCTCAGGCACTTACGCTACTTCCTCGCCGTGGCCGAGACGCTGCATTTTGGCCGCGCGGCGAAGAAGCTGGGCATGGCGCAGCCGCCGTTGAGCCAGCAGATTCGTCGCCTGGAGACGATGCTGGGTACGCCGCTCTTTGCGCGCACGACGCGTGGCGTCTCGCTGACTGCCGCGGGCGCGATGCTGCGGGAGCGCGCGCGGTCGACCATGGCGCGTCTCGAAGACGATCTGGAGCAGACACGGCGCATCGCGCGAGGAGAGGAAGGGCGGCTGAGGGTAGGGTTCTCCGGGTCGGTGATGTTCACCGGGCTGCCCGCGGCGATCCAGCGATACCGACGCGCGCATCCGCGGGTAGAGGTCGACTTACGCGAGATGTGGACCGCCGAGCAGTTGCCGGCGCTGGTGGATGGGTCGATCGATGTGGGCTTTCTCAGAGACGGAGAACGCCGGCCGGAGCTGACCATCATGCCGCTGCTGCGGGAGCGTTTCTACGCGGCATTGCCTGCGGACCACAGACTACGGCGGCAGCGCACAGTGGATGTGGCGTCGCTCAAGGACGAGCCGTTCGTGCTGTTCTCCCGGCGTCACGGCGACCTGGCCTACGAGCGCACGGCGCGCTGCTGCCTCGACGCCGGATTTCAGCCGCGCATCGTGCAGGAGGCGCCCCAGTTTCCAACGCTGATCCGGCTGGTGGCTGCGGGCGTGGGTGTGTCGCTGGCCCCGGCATGCGTCGCGACCGTCATCTTCCCGGGTACGATTTTCCGGCCGATCCGGTCGAAGCGCTGGACTTCGGTGGATATCGGCACGCGGGTGGATGGGGCGAGCGCTACGGCTGCGGCTTTTGTGGAGACCGTGCGCGGGCATTTTGCCGGGTAGTGTGTCCGAACTGAAAGCGGGTCAGGCCGATGTCTTCGGACGAAGTCCCCACAGAAGCAGCAGCGACGCCGCGACAATCACGATCGCCACGCTCATGAAGCCCACCGTGACCAGGCTTTCCTGCCAGGGACGTCCATGGTAGCCCGGCGCGGTGACAGGAGAGAGGGCGCCGGTCCCGAAGACCGCGGCGAGCGTGGTCACAAGCCAGTTGGCGTAAGTGCTGTAGAGGACAGCCCAGTATGTGGTCGTCTTCACTGCGGACGGCAACGAGACGTGGTTCCATGCAGATCCGAGGGCCAGGAGAAAGATGCCGTTCACCACGCCCTCGAGATGCGCGGCGAGCCCCATGCGAACATTGGCCATTCTGGGCTCAGCGAACCCGGTGAGCAGCCCCAGCAAAAACAGAAACATCCCGTGCCACATCAAACGCCGGTTGCTGCTTTCCATGCGGTGACTCCTATCTAGCGAGTGCTGAGTGCTGAATGTTGGGGAGGGCTTCGACATCGGTTTGTAATAGCAGAGTCTACTAGGTGCAACGGGAAAAGCGATGCCGATGGTGCAGATGAATTTACTAACTCAACGACTAGCTCGCTGGTTTCTCAGCCGGGGCGAAATGCCCGCCGCGGAAAAACCGTCCAGCGGCAATTGCGGGGGACCTGACGGCTTTCTTCCGTGACCGAAGCTGACTGTTATTCAGGGTCGCCCAGAAGCGGAGCTTCCGGTATACTAGCTGATGTCGCCATACCGGCGATTTTCAGGATATTCATGCCTAAGCTAAAGACACACAAGGGCGCGGCAAAGCGCTTCAAGAAGACTGGTACGGGCAAAGTGCTGCGCGGCCAGACCAAGATGCGCCATATCTTGACATCGAAGGAGAAGAAGACCAAGCGCCACCTCGGTGGCACTGTCCTGGTCTCCGACGCCGACCATGCCAAGGTGCTGCGCATGATTCCGTACGCCTGATCCATCGGACGGGCCGGGGTAACGCGTACCCGTGAGCCCACAAAGCCGAGTCAGAGCGATGAGCGAGTGAAGAGGTTCAAACGCAGCCCCCCAAGGCGCTGCCTCCTGCCTCCAGCCGCATAACGAAGTACGCAAAGGAGAACCAACGAGATGCCCCGCGTAAAACGTGGAACCAAACGGCTTGCCCGCCGGAAAAAGATTCTGAAGAGGGCAAGCGGCTATTTCCTGACCAAATCGAAGCTCTACCAGGCGGCGCAGGAAGCCGTCGAGCGCGGCCTGAAGTTTGCTTACGTCGGCCGCCGGCAGAAAAAGCGCCAGTTCCGCTCGCTGTGGATCGTGCGCATCTCCGCCGCTGCCCGGCAGAATGGCACCAGCTACTCGCAGTTGATCAATGGCCTGAAGCGCGCCGGGGTGGAACTGGATCGTAAGATCCTGGCCGACCTGGCCGTGAACGATGCTGCCGCCTTCACCGCGCTGGTGAGGACGGCGAAGGACGCCGTCGGGAAGCCGGTGATTGCTTAAAGCTGGAGAACGGACAAGAAGAAGCCCGGCGAATTGCCGGGCTTTTCTATTGCAAGGGCGACGGGGATCTCCGCTTTTTCCAGCGCGCCCATAAGAGCAGACCCCCGAGCAGCATGCAGAGCACGGCGATCGTGGCGATGAGGTGGTGCTTGAAGAGGTCGCCGAGGACATTGATGATC
>DASVAI010000244.1:0-15698 GCA_036376445.1 Acidobacteriaceae bacterium | reverse complement strand
ATCCACGCAGGCGCTCTACAGTCATTTCACCGGAGTTCGCCGAGCGCCGCAGCTCAGCCCCGCGCGCGACGGCGTGCAGCTTCCTTATCCGCCCGAAGACGCAGCCGTCCACCACATCTTCGATGGCGGCTGGGTCTGGCTGCTGCACTTCAACAACGGCATCACCAGCTCCGGCGTCGCGGCGACCACGCCGCTCGTGGAAGAGATCAACATCGCCGAAGGCCATGCTGCGTGGATGCGTCTCCTCGCCCGCATCCCAGCGCTCGCAGACCAGTTCTCATCCGTAAAGCCCGTGCTGGGCTTCACGCACTTGCCGCAACTCTCGTTTCGCAGCGGCAGGGTGGCAGGCGAGCGCTGGGCGCTCCTGCCTTCAGCCGCCGGCTTCGTCGATCCGCTGCTCTCCACCGGTTTCCCGCTCACGCTGCTCGGAATCAGTCGCCTGGCCGCCGCAATTGACGATCACTGGGGCCGCCGCACGCTCGCAGAGCAATTGCACGAATACGCATCGCAGACGCACGACGAGCTCGATGCCACGGCCCGCCTCATCGCCGCGCTCTACGCCAACATGAATCACTTCGCGGCATTCCGCGCCATCTCGTTGCTTTACTTCGCAGCCGCAAGCTATGCAGAAACAGCAAGGCGCCTCGACAAGCCGCATCTTGCCGAAAGCTTTCTGCTGCATCGCGACCCGCGCTTCGGTCCGGCATCGCGCGCGTTGCTCGATCGCGCGAGACATGGCATCGCTCCCCATGAGAGTGCGGATTTCGTTCACGAAGTGCTGCGCGCGATCGAACCATTCGATGTCGCCGGTCTCTGCAGCCAGCGCAGCCTGCCATGGTATCCGGTCGAAGCCGCCGATCTGCAGCAGGCCGCGTGGAAGCTCTCTGCCTCGCACGAGGAGATTGCCCGCATGCTCGAGCGTTCCGGGTTCTATCCGGCGCTTACCCGCTGAACTCAGCGACTCGTCGGCGGGGCGAACACGATCGGCTGCTGGGCGACGATGCCCTTGCCTTCTTCGAGCGTGATCGCCTGGTTCACCTTCATATCTTTGAATGACTCGCGCCGTCCGCTGGGCCACCGGATCTCCACCGTCACCATTTTTCCTTCCCCCGGTTTCCCTAGGCCGAACGTGAGCGGCAGCTCGCTCTGCGACAGGTAGCTCGATCCCGACTTCACCGTCTCGCTCAGCCGCTCTCCGTTCGCCAACCGCACCGTCACCCGTGCCCCAATGCCGTCGCGGTTCGAGCGCGTTCCGATCGTCTTCACACGCAGTACATCATTCTCATTGCCGTTCTCGTTGCGCAGCAGCCGCGCTGGGCCATTGGAAGGAACGATCACGAGATCGAGATCGCCATCATTGTCATAGTCGAGATACGCGGCTCCGCGCGCAACCACCGGTTGCCGCAGCGCCGCCCCAACTTTGTTCGACACATCCTCGAAGCGTCCGTTCCCGCGATTGCGGAACAGGAGCGGCGGCTCGGCATACTTCAACGAAGGCTGCGTCACGCTCACGTCATCCGCCACATGCCCGTTTGCTGCAAAGATGTCCGGAAGACCATCGAGATCGTAGTCGAAGAAGAACGCGCTGAAGGTCAGCGACTTTGCCGAGGGCCCGCTGATGCCCGAAGCATTCGACTTCTCCTCAAACAGACCTGAACCGTCATTGTGATAGAGCGCCATGCTCTCGTTCGTAAAGTTGCCGATCACCAGCCCGCTACGCCCCGACAGATCGTAATCCGCCGCATCGGTGCCCATGCCCGCGCGCGCCTTGCCCGCATCGCTGAACGCCACGCCGGAAGCAAACGCATTATCCGTGAAGGTCCCGTTGTGGTTGTTGTGATACAGCTTGTTCGGCTGCGTATCGTTGGTCACGAACAGATCGAGCCATCCGTCATCGTCGTAGTCGATCAGCGCGGCACTCATTCCCTTACTCGACGGATCGTATAGCCCCGCCTTCTTCGTCACATCCTCAAAAACGCCGTGCCCCAGGTTATGAAACAGCTTCGCGCTCTCTCCCTTGTATAGCTCAGGCGTGCAATAGGATTTGTTCTTTCCATCGAGCGAGCAAAATTGGTCCGTTGCCTCCGTCCACGTCACATAATGCGCTACAAATAAGTCCAGCCTGCCGTCATTGTCGTAGTCAAACCACACGGCGCCCGTTGGGAAACCCGAATCATTCAGATGCGCCTTCGCCGTTACATCCGCAAAGTGCCCGCCGCCCATATTGCGGAAGAGATGCCCGCCTCCAAGCGCCGTGATGAAGATGTCGTCCCGGCCATCGTTGTCAAAGTCGCCCACCGCGCAGCCCATCCCATACATCTCATGCGCGAGCCCGGAGCCTAGCGTCACATCCGTGAACGTGCCATCGTGATTGTTGTGATACAGCGCCGGCATCGAGACCGTAGTCTTTTGCTCCGGCCAGTCCATCGAGTTCACAAACAGAAGGTCCTGCCAGCCATCGCCGTCATAGTCGATGGCGCACACGCCGCTGCCCATCGTCTCCGGCAGATACTTCTTTCCGTAGGCGCCGTTGTTATGCCGAAAGTGAATCCCGGCAGCCTTTGTCACGTCGACAAACTGAATCGGCCCCGACGGACGGCTCTGCGTAGGGGCAGCCGACGCATCGGCAACAGGTTTGCGCTCTTGCGACGACTTCGTCGGCTGCGACGCATGTTCGGCAAGAGCATCCTTGCGCTCCGTCTGCTTCCTGCATGACATCAGGCCTGCAATCGCAAACAGGGAAAGACCGCAAACTACAAGTTTTCGAAAAAGCATCCGTAGTTCCTTCAAAGAAAAGAGCAGCAGAAAACTAACTGCCCGCAAGCGCGGAGGCAGGCTTGGCCGTCATCTGTGGCGTGCGACGCGACGTCCACCACATCTCCACCAGCATCGCAATCGGCCCCACGACGAACAGCGCATACAGCGGCGCATAGATGCTCTGGTCCAGCCGCATCCCCATCTCCACCGCTGCAACCAGGAACGCCACCACGCATTGCCCCTTCCAAGAACGCACAGTCGTTTTGGGATCTGTAATCATGAAAAAGATAAATAACTGATATTCCGGCCCGGTGATCGGCGAAATCTCCGACTGCCATGGATCGCCCATGATCCACGAACGGATCAGCGCGAACAGCAGGAAAGACAAGACATACGTCGCGCAGATATGGAAGCGCTTGAGCCGCCAGATGATCGCCGAGCCCAGCAGCCAGATCACCAGCATGGCCAGCAGATTGTTGCCCCACTGAATGCTCAGCGATGCCACCGACTCCGACGCCAGGAAGAGCAGCACGCAGATGCCGAAGTTCGACGGATTGAAGAGATGTCGCCCCTTCACCCGCACCACATACTTCGACGTGATCGCCAGCAGCGAACACAATGCATACGGCCAGAAAGCAGGCGACCGAATCAGAATTCCCACGCTGATGCCGGTGATATATGCGCTCGCCAGGTGCGGCCACTTCCCCGTCATCAGCCTGCCCAGAATCACTTCCGCAGCCATAGCGCTGCCAATCGCCAGCAGCGTGCGCGTGTAGCTCTCCAGGATGCCGAACGAAAGATTGCCGAGCAGCAGAATCAACGTGATGAAAAGCGGCGGCACAAAACGGTTCTGCAGCGTCAAAAACCGCTTCCAATTCTTCGCGTCGCCGGCCGGCAAAGGGGGCATCGTCATTGTCTGCTGGCTCATGCGGGCTCCTTCACCTTGTACAGCTTTCCGGGAACGATCCCCTCGAGCGTCTGGATTCTACCAGAGGGCCACCGCACGTCGACACGCGTGATCGCCGCGTTTCGACCCAGTCCAAAGTGCAGCCGGCGATCGTTCTGCGCCGCAAATCCGCTTCCGCCTGAAACCTGCTGAATCTGCTTCTGCCCGTTCCACTCCACCGTCACCTGCGCGCCAATCGCGCTGCGGTTGGTCTTCGTTCCCTCCAGCGCAAACTCCACCCACTGGTTCGCCGGATCAACCGTGTTCTTGTACACCAGCAGCGGTCCACGCTGGTTCGCCACAATCACGTCCAGCACGCCGCGATTCCACAGGTCCGCAAGCGCCACGGAACGCCCATCATGCGTATCGGTCACACCCACTGATTGCGCCACGTCCACAAACTTCCCCGCGCCGTCGTTGAGCCAGACATGCTTCCGCTGATATCCGGACAGGCTGCGCCCGTCCATCGCCGGCCAATCCTTCGCATCGCCAATGATCGAGGCGTTCCCTCCCGCCACCTTGGAAAAGTCATACCAGTAGTTACGTTTGCGGTCGAGCGACACATAGCCGTTGGTCAGAAACAGGTCCAGTGTGCCGTCGTTGTTCAGGTCGCCAAACTGCGCGCCAAAGCTCCAGCCGCCGATCTCCACACCCATATCCCGCGCGAGATTTGTGTACTGAATGTGCGCGCCGCCCGTCCCTTCCTTTGGCACCCACAGGTTGTTCCCCTGGATCAGTACCCCGTCTTCGGAAATATTCGAGACATAGATCGAATACTTACCTTGGTTGAAGATATCTCCGAACGCCGCATTCATCCCGCTCTTCGGCGCAAAGCCCACGCCGCTGCTCTTCCCCGCTTCAGTGAAGTGCTTGCCGTCGTTCAAGTAAAGCTCGGAGACGCCGTAGTCATTCGCAACGAACAAATCCTGATGCCCGGTGCCGCACAGGTCGCCAGCCGCGGCCGCAAGAGCCCACCGCCGGCTGTTGATGCCAACCTTCGCGCTGACCTCCTCAAACTTCCCGTTCCCCAGGTTGTGAAACAGATACTTTCGGCCGCCGTTGTTCGCATACTCAAAGCTATCCGGCATCATCCTTGTCGTGGTCAGATGCCACAGGTTCACGTTCTCCGGGTAATACCCGCCGACAAACAGATCGAGCAGCCCATCGCCGTCGTAGTCGAACCATACCGCCGTGTTCGCGTTGATCCACGACGGAAACGCAGCCACGTCCACGCGATGAAATCCGTGCCCCTGGTCGTTATGAAACAGCTCCGGCTTCCCCCACTTGATCAGGAACAAGTCTTCGTAACCGTCATTGTCGTAATCTCCCCAGACCGACCCCATCGAAACGCCGGTGCCTGCCTGATTCACGTCCGCCACGCCCATCGCGCTAGCAACATCCGTGAATGTGCCGTCGTGCATGTTGCGATACAGCCGGTTCCGGCTGCCTGTGGCGCTGTTCGTCACATATAGATCCGGCCACCCGTCGCGATCGAAATCAGCTACAGAAACCGATGCGCCCATCGACGCGACTTCCGGCATGATGTGCGCAAGCTTCTCATCCAGCGTCGGCCCCTTGTGCACAAAGTCGATGCCCGCGGCGCGCGACACCTCTTCGAGATGGAAGCCGTGCCGCGCGAGCGACTCCTGCGTGTCCAAGTCCACCTTTGCCGCCGCAGCATGCTTCGCAGCAAGCCGCTTCATCACCAGCGGCGTCGCCAGCAGGCAGATGAAAATGATCGTCAGAATACTTTGCAGAACAGTGTTGCGTTTCATCTCTCAGGCCCGCTCCGCAGCGCATTACGGAATGCGCTGTCATCCACATAGCGCGTCTGGTAGGTTGCCCAGTCCTCCGCATGATGTGAGTACTCCCAGTCGTCCCGCAGCCGCTCCGGCGCGTTCGCGTCATAATTCCGCCGCGCATGGTACGGATACGGCAGCACCGTCTTTGAATCCGTCGTGTTGTAATCGCCGTCCTTGATCCAGCCATCGCCGGCAATCACAAAGTCGCGCACCCACCCCGCTGGCGGCGAGCCCGGGTCGACAAAGCGCAGCGCCATCTCATCGCCAGCATTCATAATCACGTATCGATCGTCTGCCTTGGCCAGGAGTTCGCGCACATCGCCGAACCGCGTATAGAAGCCCGGCAGGTCCTGCCAGATCGGCGCAGTACTCGCGAGGCGGCCATACTCCGGTATCTCCGGCGACGAGGCATTCGCCTGGTGGACCACGGAAAATCCGCGATACCGCAGATCGGCCGTGCTCGGTGCAAGCCGCTGCACCTTGACTGGCGTTTGCGGCAGCCCTTGCGCCCACGCAATCTTGTCCCAGTAGATTTCCAGGTTGGTCCTGAGCCGCAGCTTGTGCGGCTCGCCCGCGCGGAACAAATTCGTAACATCAATCAAGCAGATTTTCTTCCGCCCCGCCGGGAAACCAAGGTTCGGCTTCGCCACGCGCCAACCGCCTTTGCCGTCCGGCACCTCCAGGCTCAGCCACTCCGGTTTCGGATGCTTCCCCTGGCTCATCGCCACGTTCAGCGACGAGTCCGAAGGATGCAGCCATCCCTGCGCCACCAGCCACAGAGGGCCGCTCGCCGGAATCGCGTTCCCCAGGTCGATCTCCACATAATGATCGCGCGTCACGCCCTGGTACTGCCCGCGCCCAAACGTATCCAGATACTGTCCATCCAGGTTCCCAAGCACAGCCGTCACGTCTCTGCCATTATCGTCTTCGGCATGCGCAATCGCGTGCAGCGGGCCGGTCGCCGTAATGGCGAGCTTCACTGGGGGCACGTCGTAGCGTTCATCCGTAAATATCTCGGAGCCCGCCGGATGGTCCACCTTCATCAGCGCCAATGAATCATAGAAGTACGTCTCCCACAATTCGCCAGTCACGCGCAGGTCATAGAAGCCGTCGCGCGGCTTCAGCTGATCGCCGCCAATCTTGTACCACTCTTCGGTCGCAGCAATGTCCTCCGTGCCCAGCGCGTTGATGCGCAGCCCGATTGCCGAGCCCCACGGCACCGAGTCCTTCACAAACTCCATCCGCTTGCCATTCCACGCGAACAGGAACGGACACGATCCTTTTAATCTCTGCTCAGTTACGATCTGCTGGTCCGCCTTCAGTCCGAACTCCGCGCGCACCGATCCGTTGGGCCATACGATCCGCGCCACGTCTACGCCCTGCTGTTCACCGAGCCCGAAGTGCAGCACCGGAGCCGTGATCGCCTGTTTCTGTAAGAGCAGGGCGGAGCGAATCTCAATCTCTCCCCCAATGCCAAACGAATTGATCCGCTGGTCCCCCGTCACCTGGCGCGCCCGAGGCCGGATCGTTTGCCAGTGGTATCCCTTTGTGCCCTGGCTGCGCGCATCCACCACATGTCCGGCATCATCGAGCCCGATCAGATCCAGCCGACCATCCGAATGCAAATCAGCCGTATCGAAAACCCGCTGCGACCCTGCACGCGCCTGCATCGAGTTGAACTTTCCCGCTGCATCCTGCAGCCACACGCGCGCTCCCGCTGTGCTCGCACCCGCTGTCACTGGGACGACAAGCAGGTCCACTGCGCCATTGTTGTCCAGGTCTGCCGCGCGTAGCCGAACATCGCCGGCCACCGTGCCATCCAGCCGCGCCAGGTCTTGCTCGCTCCACTGGCCTCTCACGTTATCCCGGCCAATAGAAACGACCCTGCCATCCGCCGCCAGCACAACCAGCCGCAGCACATCGCCGCCTCCTATATCCGCGACGCAGATTGCTCTCACGTTCAGGAATGCATGCGGCAACGAGGCTTCGCTGAAATTCCCCGCCCGCTGATTGAGCAGCACATGCAGTTGGCCGCTGCCGTCAATCAGCGCTGCATCAGGGTTGCCGTCGCCATTCAGATCGGCCCATGCAAGCTGCCGAATTCCCGACACGCCTGCGAATGGATGCTGCAGCGCAAAGGTGCCGTCGCCGTTGTTGCGCAGCAGCGTCAGCTCGCCCGCTGTTGTGCCCAGCACCACGTCCAGATCGCCATCTGCTTCCAGGTCAATCGCCCACGCGCCGCTGTACTCCGAAGTCGTAACTGACACCGGCACCTTAATCGCCGGCGTCACATCCGTAAAGCGATCCGGCGCATCCTGCCGATAAAGTCGAACTCCCTTGTCGCCGGCCAGCAGCAGATCTGTCTTGAAGTCATAATTGTAGTCAAACGGCAGAACGCTCTCCGGCCCCGGGTCGTCGTTGCCTGGATACAGCAGCTCCGCCCCCGTCGCCAGCCGCAAATGCTTCGCATTCGCCTCCGCCACCACCGGCGCATCGGAGCCGTTCAGCGTAATCGCTCCCGCCCAACTCCACACTTCCGTATTTCCTCCCGCGACCGGCGCAGCATGGAAGGTCATCGCGGTATCCGGCGCCGCCGGACGCGATGGCGGATTCTGCAGCCGCAGGAAACGCGTCATCGGCTGCGCCTCCTCACCCGGCTGTGCCATCACCTCGGCCAGGTTGGCGCGAAACCATGGCTCACGCATCAGCACATTGCGCAGAAACGTGGAGCGTGTCGCGGCCATGCGCGGCGTCGGTCCTGCGGCCGCTGCCTGCAGCTCCTTCAGTTGCTCCTGGATCTCCGTCGGCCATCCCTGTCCTCGGATGGCAATCCGCGTCACTGCCGAACGCAGCGTCGCCGCATCGCCGCGCTTGGCAGACACACGCGCCAGGTCCACCAGCACCGGCAGATTGCCCGGCTGCACGCTCAGAATCTGCTGGTATATCTTCTGCAATTCCTCGTCGCTGTTCTCGTTGCCCTGCCGCTCCACCTGGGTTGCCAGGCTATACAGCGCATGCAGGTTTCGCGGGTTCAGCGCAACTGCCTGACGCAAATGCGCGATCGCCGCCGCTGCGTTGCCGCGCTCTCCCTCCAGCAAGCCCAGCAGGTACTCGATGCGATCGTCGTGCGGCGCCAGAGCTTGCGCCCGCCCCAGGCGCTCGGCGGCAGCATCAAAGTTTCGCTGCCGCAGCGCGAGCACGCCCCAGTCCACCCAGCCCGCCGGCTCGCCTGGGACCAGTTCCGTCGCCTGCTGCAGCTTCGCGTCCGCGCGAACATCGTCGCCCACCTGCAGCCCCGCAAGCCCTACATAAAAAGTGGAGACATAATCCTGATAAACCTTCGAGCCCACACTTGGCAGACGATTCGTCGAGCGGCAGCCCACTACTCCGGCGGAAAGCGCGCACATGAGGACCAGATGCGCAGAACGAATCGCTTTCCACGTCCCACATCGCCACACTGCGCTGCCCGCACCGCTCCGCCGAACTACCAGTCTCGTCATGCCTCCCCAATCCTAACGTTGCCGCGCCGCTCGCGCCCGGAACAATCCTCGGGGCCACGGCGGCAGTCGCATCATCTTTGCTGGCCTGCCCAATCACCGGCAAGCTACCTAAGTATGGCCTGCGGCTAAATCTTTGGGTTGATTCGCCGCGCAGCGTGCGAAGCTAGGATCATAGCCTGCATTCATCTGTCATCTCGAGGAGCACATTGAAACTGCTCGTCCGGCTTCGACCAGTGGTCTTCATCGCCGTGCTGCTCGCCATCTGGCAGATCGCAATGATGCGGCATCCGGGCCAGTTGCTGCCCAACCCCTGGCAAGTCGCCGGCGGCCTCGTCGATCTCCTCCATCACGGTCTCCTCTTCAAGTACGTTGTCGCCTCTCTCTATCGCGTCACCTGGGGGTTCGGGCTCGCCGTCATCCTCGCCATTCCGCTCGGCCTGGCCATCGGCTGGTTCCGCCGCGCGGAGCTGGCCTTCAGTCCAGTCGTCGAGGTTCTCCGCCCTATCTCGCCGCTCGCCTGGATCCCCATCGCCATCCTCTGGTTCGGCGTTGGCGATCTCTCCGCGATCTTTCTTATCTTCCTCGGCTGCTTCTTTCCGCTGCTGCTCACTTCCATCAACGCCGTCCGCAGCATCCCTGAGGTCTACGTCAACGCGGGCCGCAACTTCGGGCTCCGCCCCTTCGATCTCATGCGCCGCGTGCTCTATCCCGCGATCGTTCCTCAGCTACTCATTGGCCTGCGCATCTCCCTCGGCGTCGCCTGGCTCGTCGTCGTCGCCGCGGAGATGATCGCCGTCAACTCCGGACTTGGCTTTCTCATTGTCGATGCGCGCAATGCCGGCAATCGCTACGACCTCGTCGTCGCCGGCATGGTCGTCATCGGCATCATCGGACTGCTGCTCGACATCGCAATGCGCTCCCTCGAGCGCGCAAAATCCTTTCGCTGGAGTTATTCCGAGGATTAAGCACCCATGGCGACCACGACTGCGACTTCCAGCCCCATGACTCCCCCGGATCAATCCGCTCTTCTGCGGCCCAAGCTGACCGTGCACCGCGTCAGCATGGTCTTTCACCGCGACGACAACGCTGTCCCCGTGCTCGACAACATCGAACTCACCGTCGCCGACGGTGAGTTCGTCTGTCTGCTCGGCCCGTCCGGCTGCGGAAAATCCACACTGCTCAACACCATGGCCGGCTTTCTCTCGCCCACCGGCGGCGAAATCCGCGTCGACAACGAAATCGTCCGCGGCCCCGATCCGCGCCGCATCTTCGTCTTCCAGGAGCGCGGCGTCTTTCCCTGGCTCACCGTCGAAGGCAACATCGGCTTTGGTCTCGCGAAGCTCTCCCGCACCGAACGTGAACGACGCATCGCGCACTACGTTCAGATGGTTGGCCTGCAGGGCTTCGAGAAGGCCTACCCCTCCGAGCTCTCCGGAGGCATGAAGCAGAGGCTTGAAGTCGCACGCGCGCTCGCCGTCAATCCCGACATGCTCTTCCTCGATGAGCCCTTCGGCGCGCTCGATTCCATCACCCGCCTCACCATGCGCCGTGAGCTGCTGCGCATCTGGGAGGCCGAACGCAAGACCGTCGTCTTCGTCACCCACGACATCGACGAAGCCGTGCAGCTCGCCGACCGCGTCGTCGTCATGAGCGCGCGCCCCGCCACCATCCAGCAGATCGTCACCATCGATATCCCGCACCCGCGTGACATCAGCTCCGCCCGATATCTCGAGCTCCGCGATGGGATCTTCGCTCAGATCGGTCTGGCCCACAGAATATGAGCACGCGCAGCGTTCCTCGCCGCTGGGAGAAGATCTTCTGGCCCGGCCTCGCATTCGCGCTGCTGCTCGCGCTCTGGTACTTCGCCGTTCGCTGGTCCGGCACCAAGGTCCTTCCCTCTCCCGTCGAAGTCAAAAATGGACTCGCCGAGCTCCTTCATCAGCACGTCTTATGGAAAGACATCGCCGACTCACTCCGCCGGGTCGCGGAGGGTTTCGGCCTCGCTGCTCTCCTCGGCATTCCGCTCGGTCTCACACTCGGCTGGTACCCCGCGGCCAACAACGTCGTCAACCCCGTCATCCAGATCCTTCGCCCCATCAGCCCCATCGCCTGGATACCCGTCGCCATCCTTTTCCTCGGCATCGGGGACCACGCCGCCACCTCGCTCATCTTTCTCGGCGCTTTTTTCCCCATCGTCGTCTCCTGCGTCGATGGCGTAAACAACGTCTCCTTCATTTACCGCCGCGCCGGCCGCAACTTCGGGCTCAGCCCGCTTCAGCTTCTCCGTCGCGTCGTCTTCCCGGCCGCACTACCCAACATACTCGTCGGCCTGCGCATCGCCTTCGGCATCGCCTGGCTTGTCGTCGTCGCTGCCGAAATGGTCGCGGTCGACTCCGGACTCGGCTTCCTCATCATCGACTCGCGCAACTCCGGCAAGCGCTACGATCTCGTCGTCGCGGCCATGCTGCTCATCGGCATCATCGGCCTTGCGCTCGATTACCTCTTCCGCTCGCTCGAGCGCATCCGCTCGGTTCGCTGGGGATTCCGTCATGAGTCTTAAAACGAAACTCATCCTCGGCTCGGTCGCCTGGGTCGCCATCATCACCGCGCTTCACGGCTGGTTCAACGTCAACTGGGCCAGCGTCCTCAACGAGTACCGGCCTGTCGCAAGGCGCAAGATCGTCGTCGCGTATATCCCGGTCACGTGCCAGCTCACCTGCCCGGTCACCGACTACATCTCAAAATTCTCCGACAATGGCGAGATATTCATCCCGCGGCTTTTTCAGGGCCTGCCGGAGATCAAAGAAGCAATCATCTCCAACAAGGTCCAGGCGGCGTTTATCGTCGCTCCGCTCGCCATCGCGCTCAAGGCGCAGGGCGTGCCCATCAAAGTCGTCTATCTCGGCCATCGCTACGGCAGCGCGATGGTGGTGCGCAAGAATGGCCCCGTGAAGAGCGTCGCTGACCTGCGCGGCCTTACCGTCGCCATACCCAGCCGCTTCTCCGACGAACGTCTCATGCTCATCCGCGCGATGAAACTCGCCGGGCTCAAGCCTTCGGACGTCAAGATGCTCGAAATGGCTCCGCCCGATGTCGCAAGCGCACTCCGCGCTGGCGCCATCGATGGATTCATCATGGGCGAACCATTCCCCTCACAGGCCGAGATGGCGGGCTTCGGCCGCGTCTTGTTTCAGGCCAAGGACTACTGGCCCGACTACATGTCCTGCATCCTCATCGTGCGCCAGGACCTCATCGATCAGCGCCCCGAAGTCGTACAGACCTTAGTCGATGGCATCGCGCGCTCCGGCCTCTGGCTCGACAAGGGCCGCCCTGAGCGCGAAGACGCCGCTGACTTCGTCGGCCGCTTCTACTACCACCAAAAACCGGCGCTGCTCCGCTGGGCGCTCACCAAACCGCTGGATCGCGTCGTTTACAGCCAGCTCGCGCCGCGCAAGGCTGATTTCGATCTCGTGCGTGACCTCATGATCGAAACCGGTGTGCTCAAAAAGAAAATCGAGTTCTCCGAATACGCCGACACTCGCTTTTCCGATGCAGCCAGCAGCCAGACGCCTTGGCGCTACCAGCCCGGTCTCGCCAATGCCAGATAATCCCGGAGGCAGATAATGATCCGCAGAAAATTTCTCTCGCTCGCCACACTCGCCGGAGTCGGAGGCCTCGCCGCCATCGAAGGTGTAGCCATCACTCAGCGCAAGACCGTCACCTTCCGCATCACCGGCTTCACCTGCATCACCTGCGCCGTCGGCCTCGAAACCATGCTCGAAAAACAGAAAGGCGTCATCCGTGCCAAGGCCAGCTATCCGGAAAACGTAACCACCATCACCTACAATCCAGCGCAGACTTCAGAAACCGCCCTCGCCGCCTTCATCGCCACTACCGGCTTCAAAGCTATGAAGGAATCCTGAGCGATACCCCGGACCCAGGGGGATGACAGACCAGTTTCCACACTCGCAACTGCGCAGAGTGCAATCACTCGGGTGCCCCATCCTACGCGTAGGGTGGGTGTCTTCCGTTGGAGCGAAGCGATCTCCGCTCCCTGTCAGGTCGCAAGGCGATTTCGATGGAGCGAGAGACCCGCCCAACTAAACTCCACTCATGAGCAATCCGGCGCTGGTCATCGCCGCCATCCTCACGCTAACGCCGTTCCTCGCCGCAGCCTTCTTCCCCGGCTCTCTCGCCCGATTGGCGGACCGCATTCCCTTACCCGCCCGGCTCTTCTGCCCAGCAACACTTTCCATTCCCTACCTGCTCGTCGCACTTCCCTCCGGCATCTTTTGCTGGCAATGGTTCGCGCTCTACATCGCACTGCCGGTTCTCGTCTCGATGCTTCTCTGGCAGGCCGGGCGAGCCGATCCCGTGCAGCGCGGCAATTGGCGCGACTTCCTCGTCCTCACAGTCATCGCGCTCGCCGTCGATCTTCGCTGGTTTGAGCACGCGTGGCCCGCGCGCCTCATCGTCTTCAACAAGCTTCTTCTCCTCGACGCAGCCATCTATGGATTCCTCGCGCTCCGCCGGCTCGACGGCGTCGGCTTCGATCTGCGGCTCCGTCCGCGAGACATCGCAATCGGCCTGCGCGAGTTTCTCTTGTACGCGCCCATCGCCATCCCCATCGGCATTGCTCTTGGCTTTCTCCATCTCCACAGCGCTATGCCCTCTCTCCCGCGCTTTGCCGGCACGCTTCTCTTCACTTTCTTTCTGATCGCGGTGCCCGAGGAGCTCTTCTTTCGCGGCTGGCTGCAGAACCTGCTGGAGCGCCGCTGCGGCCGCTATCCTGCGCTCTTCATCACCGCGGCGCTCTTCGGCCTCTCGCATTGGAACAAGCGCGCCGTCCACTTCAACTGGCGTTATGTGCTGCTGGCCACGCTGGCGGGAATCTTCTACGGCCGCGCTTGGCGAAGCGAGCGCCGCGTGGTAATTTCTGAGCGCCGCGGGGCAGTCTCTGATCGCCGCGTCGCTGCCTCCGCCATCACCCATGCATCCGTCGACACCGTCTGGGCGATCTGGTTGCGATGATGCGGCGCGCGATACGTCATGTACCCGAGGCCGACCCTCATGTTATGAACCACCGGGCCGGGAACCGTAATCGCGATCGTGATCCCAAGCACCGCATGCGCCATTCCCAGCGTGTACAAATTGCGATAGCGCAGGAACACCAGGCATGAAATCGTGCCCCACAACAGCGAAGCCGGCGTCAGCACCGGATTCGGCAGATGGGCTAGCGTGAACATCCCCACCGCAATCGCTACTGCCGCGATTGCGCTCTGCATCAGCCGCAACAGCCGCAGCAGAAAAAAATCCTGCAACAAAAACTGCTGCACAAAAGCCCACACTCCATAACTCAAAAAGCCGAGCAGGAACCTGCCCGTGCTCGGAGGAAAATGCAGCGTGCCCAGGCGAGCAGCTATCGCAATCGCGATTCCCGCCGCAATCAAAGCTGCGCCGAAAATCCAGAGCGACCGGCGAAAGCCCGCGCGGCGAAGCCCCATCTCCCACTCGCGAAACGACCCCGGCACCACGGCCAGGATCCATACAATTGCTGCCCAGTAAAACCAGCGCTGCCAAGGCCGCGGCGTCCAGATCACCAGCAGGATGAGCCCATAGCCAACCACCAGCTCCACCAGGTCCCGCCACCTGTGTCTTGTTTCGAACGACGCACGAAATTCAGGCTGCGAATTATCGCTCAAAGAAGCCATATCAAACTGGGTGGCCCCATCCTACGCGGAGTGCCGGGCGGGTGGAATCGACGCGAAGCGTCCATCTTCAATCGTTCATCTCGACCGGAAGCGCAACGAGGGTGCCCCATCCCGACCCTGAGCAGCGTCAAAGGGGAAGGGTTGGATCACCATCCAATACCCCCGTGTCCTCAATCCACAACAAACCTGCCAATTCATCAAGTCCAATTCGCTACAATAGAAATAGAGAATCAAGAAGGACAAGCCACCAGCGCGGTGGCTTTTTATTTGTGGGAAGAGACAAGCAGGTTTCGCTGACCGGTTTTCGCGAACCGCTAACTACGCTAACCGGCCTTTAGCTGGCCGCTAACCCCAGTCACTGGAGATATTTAGCCGCTAAAATCCTTTGGAAATAGATGTTTATGCTCCACGCATCGCATGTCCTACTGATTCGGCTGAGCTTACACTGGCCCTCCCGCACCATGGGGGAGGGGTGATAAAGTGCCGAGGTCTATGGCGGGTCGGGGTGGCACATTGGGCGCATTATGTAATGTCCTCTTCCACATGGTCGTTCCTCTTGAAGTAGTATTCCTATCCGATTCCACAGCTGGAGGTCTGTTGAATGCAACAGGACATGTCTGGTCTCCTTGAGAGTGCGAAGTGCCATGCCTTGGGTTGGCTTGGATTGATTGCCGGCCGGTCAGTGCGAGCAACGCTATCGGCCGATGAATTGCGAGAGATGCTAGGCCGTCCGTTTCCTCATGAAGAATGCGATGCCGAGCTCCTTACCGGGACACTCGCCAATGCGGCCCTCGGGGGCACGGTTGCCTCTGCGGGACCTCGGTATTTCGGTTTTGTCGTGGGTGGCCGCCTTCCAGCAGCGCTCGCCGCAGATTGGCTCGTGTCGACTTGGGATCAAAATGCCGGCCTGTACGCCTTGTCTCCATTGGTCTCGGTGATCGAACAGATCACAGGCTCATGGTTGCTCGAACTTGCCCAGCTT
>DASVAI010000216.1:0-14838 GCA_036376445.1 Acidobacteriaceae bacterium | reverse complement strand
GAGCGGCACGACGCCGGTAGCAAACGTGGCACTGTTGCACGACTTCGATAGCCGGTGGGCGATTGACTTTCAGCGGCACGCGGCGAAATTCGATCCCGTGGCGGAGCTGGTGTCGTTCTACCGGCCGCTGCACGAGGATGCGCAGGGTGTCGACGTGATCGCGCCTACCGCCGAACTGAGCCGCTACAAGCTGGTGGTGGCGCCGGCGTTGAGTGTGCTGCCGCAGGCGACGGCGGATCACCTTATCGCCTACGTGAAGCAGGGCGGGCATCTTGTGCTGGGGCCCCGCAGTGGGATGAAGGACGAGTACAACGGGTTGTGGCCGGACCGGCAGCCCGGCCCGCTGGAAGAACTGCTCGGCGGACGCGTGCAGGAGTACTACGCGCTCGCCGGACCGATCACCACCACTCCGGTTGTAAACGGCGGAGCGGAAGGCAAAGGCCAAGTATGGGGAGAGCTGCTGGAGCCTTTGAATCCTGCAACCGCGGTAGTTGCCAAATACAAGCCCAGCGCCTGGACCGCGGGATGGCTCGACGACCAGCCGGCGATCCTGACGCGCCAGTTCGGCAAAGGACGCATCACCTATGTGGGCTTCTGGCCCGATGCAACGACACTCTCTACATTGACGGCTGGCTGGGTGAAGGATGCTGAAGTGGCTCCGCTGCTGCCAAATGCGCCGGAGGGTGTAGAGGTATGCGAGCGCGCGGGCGGGGGTCGGCGGGTGCTGGTTCTGATCAATCACTCGACGGAGACAAAGCAGGTCACGCTGCCAGGAGCCATGAGCGATTTGCTGAAGGGTGGAAGTACATCGAGCATGGAGTTGGGGAAATACGGAGTGGCGGTGCTGGAAGCGCGCTAGCCGGGCGTGAATCTGGAAACAGCAGATCCCTCCACTTCGCTTCGCTTCGGTGACGCATCGTCACTTGCGCGTTTTGATTTGCGCGCGATGAGCGTGGCGACAATGGCGGCACCGAAGCCGTTGTCGATATTGACGACCGTGACGTTAGGCGAGCAGGAGTTCAGCATGCCGAGAAGCGCGGCAAGGCCGCCGAAGGCTGCTCCGTAGCCGACGCTGGTGGGCACGGCGATGACCGGTGCGGGCACGAGGCCGCCGACCACGCTGGGCAGCGCGCCTTCCATGCCGGCGCAGACAATGGCGACCTCGCAGCGCTGCAGTGTTTCATGATGCGCGAGCAGGCGATGCAGCCCGGCGACGCCAACATCGAAGTAGCGCTCGACGGGTGCGCCAAGGAACTCCGCCGTGACCGCCGCTTCTTCTGCGACAGGAAGATCGCTGGTGCCGGCGCACAGGACCGCGACTGAGCCCGCAGGCGTTGGTTGCGAATCGGGCTGCCTGAGAGTCGCCGCGCGCGCGACGGCGTGGAACTGCGCATCCGATACCTGCGCAGAGATGGCCTCCCACGCTTCCGCGCTGACGCGGGTGGCGAGAACATCGGATCCCGCCGCGGCGGTGCGGGCGAAGATTTCGGCGACGTGCTCCGGCGATTTGCCTTCGGCATAGATGACCTCGGGAATGCCGAGGCGCAGGCTGCGATGATGATCGATGCGCGCAAAGCCCGCGTCTTCGTACGGCATCGTGCTGAGGCGCTCCAGCGCGGACTGTGGCGCGAGCGCGCCGCCGCGCACTGCTTCAAGCAGCGTGAGGACATCGTGTCTATTCATGATTCGTTACCGCCGCAGTATCCTGATGCTGCTTCCAGGCGTGCATGGCTTCATTCATCACGTGCTTCAGCGGGACGCGGTGCGCGATGGCGCAGGCGTGGCAGTCTTCGTATTCCGGCTGCGCGTGGATGACGATGCCGTCGAGCGTGGCGGTCTTCACGCGGACGTCGCCATATGGTGTGCCAACCGTGGTCTGCGCACGATCGAGGACGCGGCGCTGCTCGGTGCGGCTGCGAACGCCAAGCGTGGAGGTCTCGCGGAAGAGCAGTTCTTCAAAACGCGCCGCGTCTGCGGGGCGGCAGAGGATCGTAAGCAGGATACCGTTGCGGCCCTTCTTCATCACAACAGATGTCGATGTGACGTCGAGTGCGCCGTGTTCCAGCGCAAGCTGCGCGGCGTGGGCGACGACCTGCGGGCTCAGGTCGTCGATAGCGCATTCGAGTACGGCGACAGTTTCGCGTGCGATCCTTTCATCCTCCAGGCGAGCGGCGGACTCGCCGATGCTGATGCGCAGGACATTGGGAAACCGTTCAGGGTTGCGCGTTCCCGCTCCATATCCGATCCGTTCGAAAGCCGCGGTTGGGCGGATGAATTCACAATCCAGCACGCGGAGTATCGCGGCCCCGGTGGGTGTCGTCAGCTCCATCGCAGGCCCTTCGCTAAATGTAGGAATACCGCGCAAGAGCAAAGCCGTCGCGGGTGCCGGCACGGGAAAGCGGCCGTGCGCGCATTCCACGTAGCCGCTGCCGACGTTCACGGCAGACGCATACCAGCGATCGACGTGCAGCGATGTGAGGCCGACGGCAGCGCAGGTGATATCGATGATCGCGTCCACTGCGCCGACCTCGTGAAAATGTACCTTATCCAGTGGCACATTGTGGATGGAAGCCTCTGCCTGGCCGAGCAACTCGAAGGCGCGAAGCGCAAGCGTGCGGGCCTCGGCAGGGATGGGTGCTCCGTTCAGGATCTCGCGAATCACAGGCAGGTTGCGGCCGTGGTGATGATGTGCATGATCGTGGTCGTGATCATGATGATGCGCGTCCGCTTCATGCTTCCCCGCCAGCACACGCGCTTTGCGAGCGGAAATACCGCTGCGGTCTACAGATTCGAAGCTGAGTGTCGCCCCCAGGTGGAGTGATGCGGCAGTCTCGGCAAGGAGCGCGGGCGAGACACCTGCATCGACAAGAGCGCCGAGCAGCATGTCCCCGCTGATGCCGGCGAAACATTCAAGGTAGCCAATCTGCATGACGGCCTCTTAGAAGGATACCGGCTATTTACTGTTGCTCTGCAGCACGCTGACCGGAAGGACTTCGTTCATGGAGCCGGAGCGGTAGCCGTCGCAGTCGATGGCGGCATACTGAAACCCGGCCGCGCGCACGGCTGCTCCGATGCGCCGGAACATCTCGCGGGTGAGCGCCAGGTCCATCTCCTCAGGCGCAAGCTCGACGCGGGCCACGCTTCCATGGTGTCGGACGCGGAATCGCCGCAGCCCCAGAGCGGCGAGCGCATCCTCAGCCTGCTCCACCTGCGCGAGAACTTCCGGCGTGACCCGGCGGCCATACTCGATGCGGGACGAGAGACAGGCAGACGCAGGCTTGTCCCAGAGATCGAGCGCAGCCATTCGGGCGAGCGCGCGAACATCTTCCTTCGACAGGCCGGCCTCGGCGAGCGGCGCAAGCACCGCATGCTGCGCGGCAGCCTTCTGCCCGGGCCGGTAATCGTGGGTGTCATCGGCGTTCAGGCCGTAGACAATGTGCGCGATGTTGCGCGTTGCCCGTTCGCGCTCGAGCACAGTGAAGAGCTCGTCCTTGCAGTGGAAGCAGCGGCCTGCATCGTTGCGCGCGTACTCCTCACTCGCCAGCTCGGAAGTCTGCACGGTCACGAGCGGGATGGATTGCGACTCGGCAAAAGCGATGGCATCCCGAAGATGCCGCCGGGAGAGCGATGCCGAATCCGCAATGATAGCGAGCATGCTGTCGCCCAGCACGGCGTGTGCTGCATAAGCCAGGTATGCCGAATCGACACCGCCGGAATACGCCACGATGACGCTCCCCAGCTCGCGCAGACGGCTGAGGAGCGCATCGTGCTTCACGCGCAGCGCGGGGGAAGCGCCGGCGAGATCCGAATTGAAAGCAGCCGACATTCTCTTGCCTATCCCCTGCAGCTCTCTATCCAAGGTACTGCGGGTTGTGGACAGTACCGTCAAACATGTTCGACGTCTTGTACTTCTCATACTGGCCGGCAACCGAAGCATTCGTCGTCTTGGCCAGCAGAGCGGTCATCTGCTCCTCGTGCAGCGGTTTGAAGTTCCGAGCAAGATTCAGCGCCTGGTTGAGCACCCGCATAGAATCGCATCCGGTGATCGTGACAGAGACCGGCAGGCTCATGGCGTAGTGCAGGAACTCCACCGGCGTAGCGGCCTTGCTTTCAAGCAGGAGGCCGCTGCCCAGAGGCTTCATGCCGAGGATTCCCATATTGTGTTTGCGCGCAACCGGCACCACCTTGGTGGTGAAACTGTCGTAGTGCGCGTCCATCAGGTTCAGCGGCATCTGCACGGTATCGAAGGTGAAGCCGTGACGATCCGCGGCTTCGATCATGCTCAGGTGGATCTCCGGGCTCTTATGGCCGGTAAAGCCGATGTAGCGGATCTTTCCTTCCTTCTGCGCCTGCTTCAGCACATCGACAACATAACCGGCACGAAAGGCCTGCTCGGGATCGCCGGGCCGAATTACCTCATGAATCTGCATGAGATCAATGTGATCGGTCTTCATGCGCCGCAGCGAGTCTTCCAATTGCTGTTTGGCGGCCTTGTTGGTGCGGCCGTCGATCTTGGTCATCAGGAACGCCTTCTGCCTGTAGCCATCCTGCAGGGCGCGGCCCATGCGGCGCTCGCTTTCGCCGTCGTTGTAGTCCCAGCAGTTGTCCAGGAAGTTGACGCCTGCATCGAGGGCTGTGCGGACGATGCGGATGCCTTCCTGGTCCGAAACGTGCGACGCGCCCATGTGATAGCCGCCGATGCCGATCACGGACACCGATTGACCTGTACGCCCGAGTGTGCGGCGCGGAATCTCTCCGGGCGCCGCGGCAAGAGCCTCCTCGCGCAACGCGACAAGGGCGGCCAGAGCGGCAGCAGATTTGAGGAAGTCACGTCTCTGCATGGCACATCTCCTTTGCGGAACCAGCAACGCCGCTTTGCGTACCCGGCGCGCCAGATTAGGCTTAAGGGAGACAGACGTCTACGGTGAAAGCGATCCCCTTCTTCCGAGCCGCCACTCCCTTGACGCCCGCCGAACGGCTGGCGAAGCGGCACCTTGTCATACAGGATACGCTTGCGCTGCTCAGTGTTCTCGCCGTCACCTGCATTCTTGCCGTCCTCACCTGGCTGATCTTTCGGTCGTATTCACAACATCAAAGTGACGCGGCCGCGCGCTGGAAGCGCAGGGGGGAGGATGCCCTCGCGCAGGGTAAACCCGCCGCTGCTGTGTATGACCTGCGGACCTCCCTGGGCTATGGGCAGGAAGACACCGGAACCCAGCTCGAGTTGGCCGAAGCGCTGGCGGAGGTGAACATTCCGCGAAGCCTCGGCGAGGCGGCCGTCTACCTGAACACGCTCTGGGAGAAAGAGCCGGGCAACGGGAACATCAACCTGCAACTGGCCCGGGTGTTGGCACGGCAGGGGCAGGCACAAAGCGCCCTGGACCACTACCATGCGGCAGTTTACGGCGTCTGGGAAGGTCAGGGTGCGGTACGGGGCCGGCAGGCACGGCTGGAGATGGTGCGCTACCAGATCGCTCTGGGACGGTACAACGATGCACGCGGAGAACTGCTGATCGCGGCCGGGAACGACAATTCCACGCCCACCCTGATGGAAGTGGCCGGCCTGCTGATCGATGCGCACGCGCCCGCAGATGCGCTGCACTTGTATCAGGAAGTAGCACGACGAAGGCCGGTGGTACCGCGGGCGCTGGAAGGCGCAGGTCAAATGGCGTTCACGCTCGGTCGCTATCGAACAGCGCGCGAATATCTGGAGAAGGCGCTGAACGTGGCTAACGCTGCGCATTCGCTGGCGGACAAGGCATTGGCGGAAAAAAACCTCCGCACCGCGAGCGCCGTGGTGGCGCTCAATCCTTCGCCTGCCTTGCCGCAGTGGGAGCGCCTGCGCCGGGTTGTGCGAGCCTACGAGACAGCGCGCAAACGCTACACCGCATGCGCAAACGGGAATGCAGGCGAGACTCCGGCACAGAACGGAGCGACGCAGATACAGAACAACCAGGAGATGACGGCGCTCGGCAACCGGTGGAATGCGGCGCCGCCGCGATTGACCACCGCTGCCCTGGCGAATGACGCCAACCTAGAAGCGGCAACCATGCAACTGGTGTATGACACCGAGCAGGTAACCGCTCATGTGTGCGGCGAACCCGGCGGCGACGATGCGGCGCTGCTGCGCATCGCGACATCTCCGGAATCAGTGAACCAATAGGCGGGGATGAACGGGCAACAGGAATCAATGAGCACGAGCAGCACGACACCAGAAACGAAGCTACCGGCACAGCCGATCCCCGAGCAGGCGGTGAAAGAAACCATGCCTGCGATCGAACCGCTGCAGATGTCGCAGATCGACATGCTGAAAATCGCGCCGACGCGCGATGAGCGGCTCTTTCTGGTGCTCTCGATCTTTATCGGGATCATCTCCGGGCTGCTGGTGGTGAGCTTCCGTATCGCGATCAGTTGGGTGCAGACGCTGACCCTCGGCTCCGCGCCGCAAGCCGGGCTGCTCCGACTACTTTTCGTGCCGACGATCATGGGCGCCGTTGTAGCCGCTCTGGTCCAGTTCTTCTTCCCCGCTGCACGCGGCAGCGGCGTCAACCAGACCAAGGCCGCGCTGTACATCTACAACGGCTACATCTCATTTAAGACCGTCATCGGAAAGTTCATCACCTCGGCGCTCGCAATCGGCGGCGGCTTTTCGCTGGGGCCGGAGGACCCTTCTCTGCAGATCGGCGCCGGCGTTGCCTCGGTCATCAGCCGCAAAATCGGCATGAGCCGCCAGCGGCTGCGGCTGTTTGCGCCGGTGGGCGCCGCGGCAGGACTGGCAGCGGCCTTCAACGCGCCGATCTCGGCCATCCTGTTCGTGATTGAGGAAGTGATCGGCCGCTGGAGCGCCGCGGTGCTCGGCTCAGTTGTGCTGGCGGCGATCTCGAGCGTCGTCGTGGCGCGCCGGTTCTGGGGCGCGGAGCCCATGTTCCAGATTCCATCCGTCACGGTGACGGACTCACGCGAGCTGTTGGCCTACGCCGTCCTGGGCGTGATCGGCGGCCTCGCTGCAAGCATCTTCTCGCATGCGCTCGGTTATCTGCGGCCACGGTTGCGAAGCCTGCCGCGCTGGACGTTCTTCGTGCAGTCGCCGATTGCCGGGCTCTGTGTGGGAGTGATTGGATTTGTTGGCTTTCCTCAAGTTATGGGGCCAGGCTACGAAGTGATGAACCGCGCCATGCACGGGCAGTTCACGTGGCAACTGCTGATGGCGCTGGCACTGCTGAAGATTCTGGCCACCACGCTCTCGTTTTCCAGCGGCACGCCGGGCGGCATGTTTGCGCCCACGCTCTTCATCGGAGCGATGCTGGGCGCGTCGATCGGGACCTTCGAGAAGGTGTTCTTTCCGCAGCTGCACATCACGGTAGGTGCATACGCGCTGGTAGGCATGGGTGTGCTGTTCGCCGCCTTTCTCCGTGTGCCGCTGACCTCAGTCTTCATGGTGCTCGAAGTAAGCGGCAACTACTCCATCTTGCTGCCGGTGATTCTGGCCAACACCATCGCCTATCTTGTCTCGCGCAGCATGCAGGCGCACTCGATCTTTGAGGTGTTCACCCATCAGGATGGGCTCGATCTTCCTTCGATGGAGGAGCAGCGCGAAGAGGTGGTGCTGCATCTGGAAGATGCGCTGCGCCCCTTATCCGTGCCGGTCATCGATGGAGGCGCGACGCTGAGTGACGCCGCGGAAGCTCTGGATGCAAAACACGCGGAGGTCTTTCTGATTCGCCTACCGGGGCACACATGGTATTCCATGACGCGCGCGGAGCTCGGCAACCTGGCGGCCGTCAGCGCGCCGGAGACTGTAGTCGCCAACACGCTCAAACCCGAGCGCATCCCGCAGCTCTTCCCCGACCTGCCGCTGGACTCGGCGCTCCCTCACCTGGCGCGCTGGCCGATCCTGCCGATTCAGAACCGCGCCAGCCGCGGCTCCGTCGAAGGCACCGTCACCCTCTCCGATGTCCTCTCGCGGTACCAGTCGACGTGATGGCGCGAACCGTTATGGCACACTGGGGAGACCGTCTGCCACCGCAGACCGCAACACGATGAGCCTGAATCACCGATTGATTACCGGACTCGTTCTTCTCGTGGCCCTGGTCGCCGGGGTAGCATTGTTTTCCGCCAGAGCCCTGCATAGTGGAAACGAGCACGCCGTACTCTTAGCCTCATGGATCGGCATCACGGCTGCAATTTGCATCGCGCTTGCTGTAGCTATCGCTGTCCTGCGGCCCCTCCGCCGCGCCGCCGACCAGATACGCGCCATCGGGCAAGGCAATTTGGACCAGCGAGTGGAATGGAGCGCCGACGACAGTCTGGGCCGGATGGCGAACGACGTGAACCGCATGGCGGTGCACGTGCGCGATCTGCGGGAAACGGAGTTTGGCCGCAAGCAGATGGAACACCAGCTCTCCGATGCAGTGGTGCAGTCGATCTTCGAGCCAGTGATCGTAACCGACGCGAAAGGTCAGGTGCTGAAGCTGAACACCGCCGGGCAGCAACTGCTGGGCGATGCAGCCGACGACCGCATGGCGCTGGCGAACACGCCGGGCGGCCAGAAGATCATGCAGGCGGTGCGCGATGCGGTGTCCATGCAGCGGCCGGTAGCGCATGAAGGCGAAGCCGCGCTGCTGCCGATGCGCATCGGGCCGGCGGAGCGCAATTATCGCCTACGTACGACTCCTATCCGCGATAAGGACGGCAAGCTGTTAGGCGCAGTCAGCGTACTCGAAGATGTGACCGAGCTGCAGGACCTGGACCGCTTCAAGACGCGCTTCATCGCCGTAGCCTCGGACAAGCTGCGCACGCCGCTCGAGCAACTGCGGCTCGCGCTCTATTCGTTGACCAAGGGCTTTGCCGGCGACCTGAGAGGACTGCAAAGTGAGCTGATACATAGCGCGCAGGACGAGGCAGAGCGGCTGAACGATCTGATGGCAGACCTGATCGACGTGGCTGAATTGGACACAGGCAGCCGCGAACTCAGGATGGAGCGCCTGCGGCCGATCGACATCCTGCGCGACGCGGCATTGCGATTCCAGGCCGAAGCAAAAAAGCGCGACGTGCAGATACAAATTGAGGCCTTCAGCGATCTCTCGCCCATTCATGGCGACCGGCGCGCTCTGAAAAGTGTGATGGACAATCTGGTGTCGAACGCCCTGCGCTTCACGCCGCCGAAGGGTACGATCGTGCTCCAGGCGGAGGAGCAGAAGAAGCGTGTGCAGTTCTTCGTGCGCGACACCGGTGTGGGCATCGAGCCCGAGCGCCTCAGCCGCATCTTCGGCAGGTTCGTGCAGGGCACTCGTTCTGCCCCGGAGGTGCGGGGCGCGGTCGGCAGTGCGGGGCTGGACGGAACCGGGCTGGGCCTGGCGCTGGTGCGTCGGCTGATTGAATTGATGCACGGTCAAGTATCGGTCGAGAGCCGTGTGGGGCATGGGACCACGTTCAGCTTCACGCTACCGCTCGCTCCGACGCGTCTGTCGCGCCATGCAATCGAGGTGGGATGAGATGAGCGATCAGTCGCTGAATCCCACTCCGGATCCGCTGGCGATTCCAGCCGCGGATGCGCTGGAGCGCGCACTACCTCCGGAGCCGGCGAAGCTGAAAATCTATCTTGGGGCTGCACCCGGCGTAGGCAAGACCTACCAGATGCTCGAGGACGCGCACCTGATGCGCAAGCGGGGCATCGACGTAGTGATCGGTTTCGTTGAGCCGCATGGGCGCGCGGAAACGCAGGAGATGATCCGCAGCCTCGAAGTGATTCCGCAGCGCGCGATTCCCTACCGCTCCGTGGTGCTGCACGAGATGGATCTGAACGCGATCCTGGCGCGGCATCCGCAGGTCTGCATCGTGGACGAGCTGGCGCACACAAACGTTCCGGGGTCGAAGAACCGCAAGCGCTATGAGGATGTTCTGGAGCTGCTGGACGCCGGCATCGATGTGATGACAGCGGTGAACGTGCAGCACCTGGAGACGCTGAACGACACGGTGGCCCGCTCCGCCAACACCACGATTCGCGAGACTGTGCCCGACAGCCTGCTGAAGCGCGCCGATGAAATCGTGAACGTCGACCTCACGGTAGAGGAGCTGCGTTCACGCCTGAGGCAGGGAAAGATCTATGCGCCGGAGAAGATCGAGCAGTCGCTGGCAAACTTCTTCCGCAAGGGCAATCTGAACCTGCTGCGCGAGCTGGCGCTGCGTACCACCGCGGCGGAGGTAAGCTCGCAGGCTGCCGATTACCGGCGATCGCAGGGTCTGGAACAGGCGCCGATTCCAGAGAAGGTGATGGTGTGCCTTTCACCGCGAACCGGCACCGATCGCCTGCTGCGCGCCGGCGCGCGAATTGCTTCGCGGCTCTCCACCATTTGGTACGCGGTGCGCGTGGAAACACCCGAGGAAGCCGAGCATCCGAATCTCGAAGCAAAGCACCGTATGGAGGAGTATCAGCGGCTGGCGCGCGATCTGGGCGCCAAAGTGGTCGTGCTGAAGGACAAAAAAGTATCCAACGCGCTGATCCAGTTCGCCAAGCAGGAGGGGATCTCGCACGTGGTCTTCGGCCAATCTGCGCGGTCACGCATGGACATCCTGCTGCGGGGTTCAGTGATCAATCGCTTCCTCGCGGAGGTGCGCGACGTAACCGTGCAGGTAGTACCGATGCAGAAGCCGCGCCGCGCCGAGGCGAAGTAGCAAACAGGATTACAACCAACAGGAGAAACAATGGCAGACGCAAATGTGACGATCACGGCAAGGCCCAACGGACCACTGCGCGTGGAAGGACCGATCCGGCTGATTGATGTGGACGGAACCGAGATCAACCTGGAAGGCAAGCCGGCGGTGTCGCTCTGCCGTTGTGGGGCCTCGACCCGGAAGCCTTTCTGCGACGGTACGCACTCGAAGATCGGCTTCCAGGCGGCCGAAGCCGCAGTGGCCGCTGAGCAGAGGCAGGCGGCGGAAAAGCAGATACCTTGACAAGATGCGAAGCGCGGCGGAATCTACCATGCCCGGCGCGGCGATCGATTCTGCAAGCCAGCCGAACGCAAAGGAGAAACACCTTATGATACGAGCCACCCGATGGGTTCGAGTTGTCTGCCTGCCCGTTGCCCTGGCCGCCGGCATGCTGATGACCCATGCCAACGCGCAGACATCGAAGCCCAAGAGCAGCGCAAAGACCGCGGCGGCAACAGCGCCGGCAACCGACCTGGTGGACCTGAACTCCGCGTCGCTCGATCAGTTGAAAGCCCTGCCGGGCATCGGCGACACCTACGCGCAAAAAATCATCGACGGCCGTCCATACGCGAAGAAGACCGACCTGGTGAACAAAAAGATCATTCCTTCGGCCACCTACAAGAAGATTTCCGGCCTGGTGATCGCGAAGCAAGCGAAGTAGGACTTGCCGACCAGGCAAGCGCGCCTGCGGCGCGAATTGCTGGTTCGCTTCCGTTGGTTGCTCACGTCCAGGCTTGTGCCATCAAGTGAAGAACACAGCCGCCGGTAATATTCTGTACCCGCGGCCGTTTCTGTTTCATTCCCAGAGGATAATGTCGGGATGCGATTTCTGCCGGCTGCCCTGATCGTTTCGTCTTCTGCCCTCCTTTCCTTGGCGCAACTGCACGCTTCTCCGGCTGAAGCCTCGTTCACGCTGGAGCAGGTGATGAGCGCGCCGTTCGCCTCAAACCTGACGGCAGCACCCGCAGGCGCACGTGTCGCGTGGACGGCGGATACAGAGGGCCGGCGAAATATCTGGGTAGCACAAGTCGGCGCGCATAGCGGTGCGCAGCAGATCACCCGCTACGACGCGGACGATGGGCAGGAGATCAGCGGCCTCGCGTGGTCGGCCGATGGCGAGTGGCTGGCCTACACGCGTGGAGGCGATGCTGAGTGGCCGGAGCGGCCCGCGCCGAATCCCGCGCTGCTGATGCCCGGTGTGAAGCAGGAGGTGTGGCTGATTTCTGCGAATGGCGGTACGCCACGCGACATCGGCGAAGGGCACGCGCCGGCAATTTCTCCCAAAGGCGACGTGATTGCATTTCTTCTGAAAGGGCAGATCTGGACAGCAAGCCTGAAGGGCACTGCCGCGAAGCCGCAGCAGCTATTCCAAGGACGCGGCGAGGAGCAGGACCTGCGCTGGTCGCCCGATGCCAGCGCGTTGGCATTCGTGAGCTCGCGTGACGATCACAACTTCATCGGCGTATATCGCATTGCGACGAAGGCGCTGGAGTACCTGGCGCCGGGCACGTATACGGACAGTGATCCGGTGTGGTCGCCGGACAGCCGGCAGGTTGCCTTTGTACGGCAGCCGCTGATCTCCGACTATGCGTCGCGCTGGCTGCGCGAAGCGGAGGTGCCGTGGTCGATCTGCGTGGCTGACGCGCAAAGCGGCGAAGGCAGCGCAGTCTGGCATGCGGAACGCGGCGCAGGCAGCATCTTCCACGAGACCGGCGGCGCAAGCGAACTGTGGTGGAGCGCAGACGGCAAGATTGTCTTTCCCTGGGAACGCGGCGGATGGACACGGCTCTATGCTGTCGCCTCGACCGGCGGCAAAGCCGCGCTGCTGACTCCCGGCGACTTCGAGGTGGACCGCGTAGCCTTCAGCCCGGACCGCAAACGTGTTGTCTACTCGTCGAACCAGCACGGCAGTGATCCGCTGGATGAAGACCGCAAGCACCTGTGGAGCGTGACGCTGGATGGCAGTGCGCCGCAGGAGCTGACGCACGGCGACCGTATTGAAACGGAGCCGGCAATTGCCTCCGACGGCACAGTGGCGATGGTGCGCATGGATGCGCAAGTGCCCGCGCGCGCCGCAGTGCTCGAAGCAGGCAGCCCGCGCGACTTGACGCCGCAAACCATTCCCGCTGACTTCCCTTCCGGCAAGCTCGTCCTTCCGCAGCAGGTGATCTTCAGCGCTGCGGATGGCATGCGGATTCACGGGCAGCTCTTTCTTCCGCATGATGGCAAGACAAAGCATCCGGCTGTAGTCTTCTTCCACGGCGGATCGCGGCGGCAGATGCTGCTGGGCTGGCATCCGATGTACTACTACTCGAATGCCTACGCGATGAACCAGTACCTGGCGAGCCGCGGCTATGTGGTGCTCTCCATCAATTATCGTAGCGGCATCGGTTACGGATTGAACTTCCGCCAGGCGCTCCACTTTGGCCCCGGCGGCGCAACCGAGTTCAACGACGTGATCGGCGCGGGGCTATACCTGCGCAGCCGTGCAGACGTCGATCCTCAGCGGATTGGCGCATGGGGTGGCAGCTATGGCGGATACCTGACGGCGCTCGCGCTGGCACGAGCTTCAGATCTCTTCGCCGCGGGCGTGGATCTGCATGGCGTGCACGATTGGAGCCTGGAGATCGATCTATGGAAGCCGTCGTCCGACTTCACATGGGACCGTGCTGCCGCTTCCAAACTGGCATGGAACTCATCGCCGATGGCATCGCTCGATACCTGGCGATCGCCGGTGCTGCTCATCCAGGGTGACGACGACCGCAACGTGCTGTTTGCGCAGACTGTGCGGCTGGCGAATGCGCTGCGGGCGCGCGGCGTGCCGGTAGAGGAGCATGTCTTTCCCGACGAGATCCATGACTTCCTGCTGCATCGGGACTGGATGACAGCCTACCGGCTGGGGGCGGACTTCTTTGACCGGAAGCTGGGAGAGCCAGGGGCGAAATAACATCGTAATAGCCCAGCCTGCCTTGTGCCCCGGCGGCTGGGCTGTTACTCTTTCCATAGCATGACTTTCCGTCTGCACTGTCGCCCTTGTTGTTGCGCTTGTCCGCCAAGCCACGGGTGGCAGTTCGCGTGTTGTTAGCTCCGCGACAGATTCTTCTTCAAAACACCCGTTGCTGATCAGCACGGGTGTTCGTCGTTTTGGGCAGTGATTCCCGGTTGATCAGCATTCACCACAGAGGTCCCGATGCTCGCTACCGAGAATGTCCCCGAGTACACCTCCCCGCCGACACTGAGCCATCTGCGCCTGCTGGAGGCGGAGAGCATCCATATTCTGCGCGAGGTCGCTGCGGAGTTTGAGCGGCCGGTGATGCTCTACTCCATCGGCAAGGACTCCTCCGTCATGCTGCGGCTGGCGCAGAAGGCCTTCTTCCCGGGGCCAATTCCCTTCCCGCTGCTGCACATTGACACCGGCTTCAAGTTTCGCGAGATGCTCGCGTTCCGCGATGCGATGGCGCGCTCCGTAGGCGCGGAGTTGCTGGTATGGCGCAACGAACCGGCAATTGCGGCGGGAACAAATCCTATCGTGCTGGACACGAAGCGGTGCTGCGGTTTGCTGAAGACCCAGGCGCTGCTCGATGCGTTGAAGCACTTCGGCTTCGATGCAGCCTTCGGCGGGGCCCGGCGCGATGAAGAGAAGTCGCGCGCCAAGGAACGCATCTTCTCTTTCCGCGACAGCGCCGGGCAATGGGATCCGAAAAATCAGCGACCGGAGTTATGGAACCTCTATAACTCGCGCATTCATCCAGGCGAGAGCATCCGCGTCTTTCCGCTCTCCAACTGGACCGAAATGGATGTGTGGCAGTACATCCACGAGGAAGAGATCCCCATCGTCGATCTCTACTACGCGAAGCCGCGGCCGATGTACGTGCGTGGCGATTCGCTGCTGCCGATTGAGCAGGACTTCGTCGCGCGCCTCGGCGAAAAGCCACAGATGGTGCGCTGCCGTCTGCGCTCTCTGGGGTGCAGTCCGTGCACGGGTGCGATCCGTTCGGATGCCGACACGCTCCCGAAGATCATCGCGGAACTGCTCTCGTTCAAATCATCAGAGCGGGCAAATCGCGCTATCGATCACGACCAGGAAGGCTCCATGGAGATCAAGAAGCGGGAGGGCTACTTCTA
>DASVAI010000207.1:0-9119 GCA_036376445.1 Acidobacteriaceae bacterium | reverse complement strand
AGCTCGCATGCGGAAACCTTCTATCTGCAAAAGCAGATCCATGCGCAGACACAGATGGTGTTTGTGTTGGAAGGTGGAGACCGCCTGGAAGGATCGATCGAGTGGTACGACACTGACACCGTCAAGCTACGTAAGGGCAATGTGCGCACGTTGATTTACAAATCGGCCATCAAGTATCTCTATAAGGCTGCTGAGTTGCAGTCCTGATTTCTCAGCCTTTTACCACTGGAAGCCGCGCCGCTTTTTCCAGACGGTCTCGAAGCGCGCGTCCAATGCCGCGTTCAGCCGGCAGCGGGCACACAATATGTGTCGCCTCCTGTGAGTCCAGCCATCGCAGCCCGGCAAATAGCCGTTGCGCCAGGGAATCCAGGTCTCCCCAGCGTCCCCATTCAAAAATGGAATCGGCTCCGCGCACGTCGCTCTTGAACTCTTCCGGCGCCATCACACCCACCCGTATGCCGTCGCCTTCGCGCTTCAGCTTCGCCACTGCGTGAAAGAGCCGAAAGCCGACCGCGGACTCCTCCTCTCCCGCCTCGGTTTCGACCAGAACCATGCGGGCGCGCGGCGCATAGTGCCGCATGCCTACTCCGGGTGAAGGCAACCCCGCCGGCTCTTGCCCCGCCTCTGTTCCGTTGGGCTCATATAGTTTCACGTCGCCTGCTAAACCGCGCAGCGCCTCCAGCGTCACGGCGCCCGGCCGATAGACGATCAGCGGAGACCGCGTAACATCCACGACCGTGGATTCCACGCCATGCCGCGTCGGCCCGCTATCCACAATCGCATCGATGCGGCCGTCCAGGTCTTCGAGTACGTGGGCTGCCGTTGTCGGGCTGGGTCTGCCGAAGGAGTTGGCGCTCGGCGCCGCAATGGGCATACCCGCCGCGGCAATCAAGGCGAGCGCCACCGGATGCGCCGGCATTCGCACGCCCACCAGCGAGCGCCCGGCCGTCACCACATCCGGCACCTCGGGACCGCGCGGCAACAGCAGAGTCAGCGGGCCGGGCCAGAAGGCTTCCATCAGCCCGCGCGCCGTGTCGCTTACCTCCGCGACAAGGCGGCCCAGCGGCAGTCCCTGGCCCACATGCACGATCACCGGGTCCCACGTGGGCCGCTGCTTGGCGGCAAAGATGCGCTCCACCGCCTGCGCATCAAAGGCATGCGCGCCCAGTCCGTAGACCGTCTCGGTGGCAAAACCAACGCTGCCGCCCCCGCGCCAGATCGATGTCACACGATCGATCACCGCGGTGGAGATTGTCTTGTTTGGGAGGTCGAACTCGCTCAGGGAAAGCCGTTCTGTCTCTGCCATCTCTCCATTATGCGATGCGCCTTACTCCTGTAGACTCGTCGCATGCAGGCGATTGAGATTGAAGTAAAGTTCCGCGTTCGTGATCCCAAGGCCCTCGAAGCAACCCTTCCTCAGCTCGATTTCCACTGCGAAACGCCGCGCACATTTGAGCGCAACATCCTCTTCGACACGCCCACGCATGACCTGCGCGCCTCCCGCCAGATTCTGCGACTGCGCCGCTATGGGAACCGCTGGGTGCTCACGCACAAGCAGACCACGCCCAATGACTCGCCTGAAGCCCGCCATAAGGAACGCATTGAGACCGAGACCGCCGTGGAAGACGGCGAGGCCGTGGCCGCCATCTTCCGCGTGCTCGGTTACACCTCCGCGTTTGTTTACGAAAAATGGCGAAGCGAATGGTCCGACGGCACGGGGCATTGCGTCATCGACGACACGCCCATCGGCGAGTACGCCGAGCTCGAAGGACCAAGGGAATGGATTGACCGCACGCTCGCCGCGCTTCACGTTGAGCAGGCGGACGTGACCATCCTCAGCTACGGCCGGCTCTTCGAGCTATGGCAGCAGCAGACCGGAAGCCCGGCGCAGAATATGAGCTTCGCCGAGATTCAGCCGGCGCTCGCGCGCTGAACATCACCCACATTACGGCAGCGCAAACGCGACAATCGCATCGCCCAGCTTTTCCTCCGGTATCGCCTGATGGCCGCCCGCCGCGATCACGACGTATTGCTTCCCGCCTATGGCGTAAGTCATCGGCGTGGCATGCCCGCTGGCCGGCAGCTCCGCGTTCCATAACTCCTTGCCGGTCGCAATGTCGAAGGCCCGGATATGCGGATCGACCGTGCCCGCGATGAATACCAGACCAGACGCAGTTACGATGGGGCCTCCCAGGCTGATCGAGCCGGACGGGATTCCGGCATGCTCGCCGCCGAAGTTGACCATCGCCCCAAGCGGAACCTGCCAGCGGATCGTTCCTTTGTCGAGATCAACCGCCACCAGCGTGCCCCACGGCGGCGCGTTGCACGGCAGGTCCGACGGCGACTGCAGGAAGCGTCGGAGCATTGCGTAAGGGGTGCCAGCCTGCCGGGCGAAGTTTCCTTCCTCGTTGTCGTCCTTCACTTTGTCCCGCGGAATCAGCCGCACCCGCGCCGGAAGATTGTTCACATTCACGACCAGAAGATTGCTCTCCGGATTGAACGCATAACCGCTCCACGTCATCCCACCGAGATATCCCGGCATCTCCAGCGTCCCCTGGATGCTGGGCGGCGTAAAGATGCTCCCGGCACGCAGCTTTGCCAGGGCTGTGCGACAGAAATCACGGTCTGTCTTCGTCGGTCCCCAGGCGTCTTCGACCGATAGATGCTGCACGGAAAGCGCAGGCGGTGCTGTCGGAATCGGCTGCGTGGGTGACGCCACCTCGCCCGGCACATCGCTCGGCGGAACAGGCCGTTCCTCAACTGGAAAGACCGGCGTGCCGCTGTCGCGATTGAGCACATAGAGGAATCCGGTTTTGTTTCCCTGCACCACCACCGGAATGTTCTCCCCGCTGTGACGAATCGTGGCCAGCAGCGGCGGCGCAGCGGAGTCGTAGTCCCACAGGTCGTGATGGACAAGCTGGAATCCCCACGCCATCTTCCCCGTCTTCGCGTGCAGCGCGACGACCGAGTTTGCCCACTTGTCATCGCCCGGACGCAGCCCGCCGTAGAAGTCAGGACTAGCGCTGCCCGTGGGAATGAAGACCAGATCCCGCACCGGGTCAACCGTCATGACGGACCATGCATTCGCAGCGCCGCTGTTCCAGCGGGATGGATCGGCGCCGTTCGGCGGGATGGGGTCCCAACTCCAGCGCAGTGCACCCGTCCGCGAATCGAAGGCACGCACCACTCCAGCGGGCATATCCGCGCGGTTGTTGTCGTCAATGGCGGAGCCGACAATCACCAGGTCATCAATCACAGCGGGCGGCGAGGTCATGTGATACCAGCCGACTTCGTGCTCGCCGAGGTTGCGGTTCTCGTATCCCGGCACGTTACGCAGCGTCACCTGGCCTTCGCGGCCGAAGTCCGCGCACGGCTGGCCCGTCGCCGCATCCAGCGCGATCAGCCGCGCGTCCAGCGTCGCTTCGTAGATGCGCCTGCGGCACGGCTGCGCCGCGGCGCGCGATGCATCGAGCCATGTCGAAACACCGCGATTGATCAGGCCATCCCCGTAGCTCAGGCTTAGGTCGATCTTCGGATCGAAGGCCCAGCGCTGCTTCCCGGTCGCCGGATCGAGCGCGATCACGCGATTGAATCCCGTCGTGAGGTAGAGCGTGCCGTCCACCAGGATGGGTGTCGTCTCCAGACCGCTGCGCTTCCATCCGTTGCTGCCGTCCGAGACATCACCGGTATGGAATGTCCACGCAACCTTCAGTTGATCGACATTGCTGCGGTCGATCTGTCGCAGGGTCGAATACCGCATCCCGCCCGGATCATTCCCGTAGGCTGGCCAGTCCGCCTCCCGATTCGTTTGCGCTGCGAGGGAAAGAACAGTGAACAGCGCGTACAACCATGCGCCGTGCTTCAGCAGGGGAATCGTTCTCATTGGTCACCATACGTTACAGGTGCGCACAAAAGTTCCCTTTTACTTCTTGCCATTTCAGTAACTCGGTAACCAGCAGCGCGAGCTTGCATTTGGAGCAATGACCCGATCGATGGTCTTCGGCTAAAAATATTGAGACATATTTCACAATCTGACCTTAGACTCTTCCCAGTTCTCCTGCATCTTCATGCGTACTTTCTTTCTTTCTGCCCTGCTCTCGGCCTCCTCGTGTGTTGTCTTCGCCCAGAACCCACAGTCTGTTGCGCGCCCGCCATTATCTCCATCGGCGGCCACCGCGGCCAAGGCTCAGAAAACTGCCCCCGCGCCAGGCCGCTTTCTGGGTTGGAACTATGCCCGGCGAATGCATCAGGATATTCGCGTCTGGCAAAACCGCCGCGCAGCGTCAATCGGTCCTGCGGCTTCCGGTGGCGGATCGTCACTGTCTCTGTTCGCCGGTCCCACGAAGCCTTGGGCAATGACGGCTTCTTCCCCCAGTTCGGCTGCCGTAGCTGGTTTCGCTTCTGTTGAGCGTCTGCCGAGCGGCACGCTCCCCACCGCAGTCGCAGCAGCAGACTTCAACGAAGACGGCAACCCCGACCTGGCCATCAGCAACGGCGCCGACAACACAGTCACCGTTCTACTAGGCGACGGCGCCGGAGGATTCACAAATCCACCAGGCCTTCTCTACATGACCGGCAGCACGCCTGTCTGGCTTACGGCTGCAAAACTGACGAGCTCCGGGCACGCTGACATTGTCACCGTAGACGCCGATAGTCAGGAACTGGAAATCTTTCGCGGCAACGGAAATGGAACCTTCCAGGCGCCCACCGCTTTGGACACGCTCGGCCAGACGCCTATCTATGTCGCCACGGGCGACTTCAACAAAGACGGCAACGTGGATATCGCGGTCGGGCTCATCGTTGAAAACGACATGACCCAGACCCCATTCGCCGTTTATCTGGGAGACGGCAGTGGCGGATTCTCGTCCACCATCACAAATGTGATGCCCGTCCAGGGAACCCTGAATCCCGGGCAGGCGAGTTCGCTGATCGTAGCCGACCTCAACCAGGATGGCTATCCCGATATCACGGTCCTCTACGCGCAGCAGGGCTTTAGCTACATCAATCAGGGCGGAAGCAGTTTCACAGGTGCGAGTGTATTCAAGCCATCCAACGGTTTGATCGGTCTCGCGCTCAGCGATGTGGATGGAGATGGCTGTCTGGACGCAGTCGAGACCAGTGCCTCCGGCGTACTCACGATCGCGAAGGGGGGCTGCAACGGCACGTTCTCACCGGGCAGTGTAGTTGCGGAAGTAGGAGATCAGGACCCCGCAGTCATCGTGTCAGATGTGGACGGCGATGGCATTCCGGACATCGTCGCATCTGCCGCTTACCTGCAGCTTGGAGGTTCCGCAGGTGGCTTTGGCACTCCCGGCGGATACACCATCTCTGTCCTCAAAGGAACCGGTGGCGGTGCCTTCGCTCCTCCGGCGATCTATCGCGGCGCGGCAAACCAGTTCTCTCTGGTTGCAGTGGAGCTGAATCGAAGTGGCCTGCCCGACTTAGTCGCTGTAGCTCAGATGGACAATGCCGTCATCCGCCTCGCGAACGATGGAAAAGGCAACTTCGGCGCACCCCCCGGGGAGGCAATTGGATATCTGCAGGGCATCCAGAACGCACCCTCGCCCATTACGTCTCCGGAGGTCGTGGACCTGAATGGCGATGGACATCCCGACGTCCTTTTGGCCGAATCCGGCGCCGGCACCGCGGACCCTGCCCAACTCACTTCGCTTCTCAACGACGGCAAGGGCAAATTGCAGCCACCAGTACGAACGCCCATCAGCGCCAGGCCGAATCCGATTTATTCGCTCTTCACCGCCGCTGGTTTTCGCTCGCCTCAAAAAGCCGACGCCATCGTCATTGCCACTTACTCGGACCAGAAGGCCATTGAAATCTACCCCGGCAATGGTGACGGCAGCTTTGGCTCCCCCGCTATCGTCGGCAGTGTTCCGTATCCGGTGTTGTTACAGAGCGGCGACGTCAACCATGACGGCAAGATGGACTTCGTCGTCTATGGCGTTACTTATGATCAGACTCAGGCTGAGATAGATGTCTATCTTGGAAATGGAGACGGCACCTTCCGCCATGTCCCCGCGCAGCTTTCAGCCCCTTCGGTGAGCCCACTGACCGGGCAGCAGATTTTCGTTGAAGATTTTAACCACGACGGCAAGCTGGACCTTCTGCTCGGCTTCAACGGCGGATGGAGCTTCCCAGGCGACGATCTCGAGCTTGCGCTCGGCAGAGGCGACGGGACGTTTCAGAACCCGGTGACCGTGATGTCGCACTTTGGCCCCGTCGCCATCGGCGATGTGAACCACGACGGCTATCCCGACCTGGTCCAGGTACACGATCCGGGACAGAGCATTACAGCGCAGGCGTTAGACACCGAGGGTCAACGTCTCGCGCCCGCGGCAACGATTTATTTAGGGCAGCCCGGCGGCACGTTCGCGAAAGGCGCAACGTATCTTGCCCCGCAGGTTCAAACGGCAGCCTTCTCCTCGGCGCTGCTGGGCGATTTCGACGGTGACGGCAATCTCGACATCGCCATTCCATACACCACCAGCGGCCCATCGACCTTTCAACTTCTGGTGCTGGCCGGCACTGGGGACGGCGCTTTCCACCCGAGTGCCATCCCCTACCGGCTTCCCCTCTATGACGTTCCGGTGGTCGGCGGTGACTTCAGCGGCACAGGCCGCACCGATCTGCTGGATCTGATTGGCGCTACTTCCTCCATCAACCTCGTCTCATCACGATCGACCGCGACTGTCAGCCTCAGCTTCGATGCACTGCCGCTGCCTGCAACCGGAGGCAGCGTTACGGTGAGCCTGGCCACACCTGCCAAAGCCGGCGAGAGCATCACGCTCTCCGCCAGCGATCCTGCCGTCGATATACCAGCCTCCGTGACCGTTGCGGCCGGAGCACTCCAGCAGAGCGTCTCCTATACCGTCGGCCCTGGTTTTGACCGGAACCATATGCTCGCGATCAGCGCCTCCCGCAACGGCTACACGGCGAGCGTGTATGGCTCGCTTGCAAACGCAAACCGCAAAGCTGGCGTACAGGCCACGATCGGGATATTGCATCCATCCGCGCAGGCGTCTGCCGGCCTCGCGGCAGGCGACTCCATCGACCTGGTTTTCAATCTCGCAAGCCAGGGAGGGTATTCCGGTAATTTCGGCAATCTCACCTGCACCGGTTTGCCGCCAGGCGCAACCTGCACGTTCGTTGCCCCCACCTTGTCCCTTCCGGCAGGCGGCAGCACCGATACTGCCTTCCAGATTTCCACCAATCCAAATACGCCGATGGGCATCTATCGGTTGCACATCACGGCTAGCAACGGGGCGATCACAGCTTCGGCTGCCCTGTCGTTCGGTGTCGGCACGTTCACCATCAGCGCGTCGCCCGCAACCATTCCCATCAATGATGGAGCGAAGCAGCCCTACACGACGATCACGGCCAATTATCAGGATGGATTCACCGCCGACGTCGACGTCAGTTGTACCGGACTGCCTGCGAGCGCGACCTGCTATTTCGGGGGCGCTCTTTACCCGGGCACCAACACCGCGCAAATCAGCCTCTCCGAAACCGGCTTGCCGGCGGGAGATTATCCCTTCACCATTACGGGTAAAGCCGGGAGTGTCACCCGGTCGATCCCGGCTGTGATGCGGGTTGAAAGTTACACGGCATCCCTGTCCCAAACAAAACTGACCACTGTGACCCGCACGCCCGTCACCGCTACGGTTACATTCCTCTCCCTAAATCACTTCGCTACCGGAAGCATCCAGCTAAGCTGCGCGAGTTCGGCAAATGTCACCTGCAATCCGACGCCGTACAACGCCGTGCTGAGCGATGGCGGCTCTGCCACCGTTAAGTTGACCATCACGGGAATACTCGCCCCCGTCATAGCCGTCCATAAATCCTCGACCTGGAAGCGCACCGCTGCCGGCTTTTCTCTGGCCTGTTTGTTGTTCCCGTTTGCCTTGGCAGGCGGCAGACGAGCCCGACTACTGCTGAGCCTGTGTGTGATCGCCGTCTGCATAGGAATGAGCGCCTGCGGTGGCGGCGCCTCAAAGACGAACGGTGGAGGGAACGGCGCAATCCCCGGCAGCCAGACCATCTCGGTCCAGGTCAACGCCTCCGCATTCACGACCGGCGGTCCGATCAATCAGCCGGTCGGGACGATCAGCCTGACCCTGACACCGTAGCGACCGCAATCCGGCAAAAAGAGAGATGAGCAAAAAAGCTTATCCCTCTTTCCCGTTCAACAAATTTCCGGGTTGCTAATCGCCGTCGCTGCCATCCTTGCCGTGGCACTTCTTGTACTTCAGCCCGGAGCCGCAGGGGCATGGGTCGTTGCGGCCTACCTTCTCGCCGGTGCGCCGCTGCTCCACGTGACTTGCGCCGTGGCCATTCGTGCCCGCAGCGCGCGCCTGCTCCAGTTCCTTCTTTTTCCGGCGCGCAAACTCCTGCTCGATCTCATCGATCGTGGTGCGCGTCTCGCCCACCGGCATGGGCCGCCACGTCTGGCGCGGGGCCGGGCTCGGCAGATGCTGCGGGCGCGGCGGCGTGCCGTTCACATCCGGCAGCGGCTGCTGCGTGGGACGCGGCAGCGGCTGCGCCGCCGGAGCCTGCTGGATCGCAGGCTGCTGCGGTTGCTGCTGCAGCGGCCGTGTGATCGGCTGGCCGTCTGGCCCGACAATCTGCATGTGGAAGAGATAACGCACCGTGTCTTCCTGGAAGCGCGTCATCATCCCTTCAAACATGTCGAAGGACTCTTTCTTGTACGCCACCAGCGGATCCTGCTGCCCGTAGCCGCGCAGCCCGATGCCCTCCTTCAGATGATCCATGTTCAGCAGATGGTCTTTCCACAAGCCGTCGAGCACGCTCAACATGATCATGCGCTCGTGGTAGCGCATCGCCTGCGCGCCGATGATCTCCTCCTTCAGCGCGTATTTCTCCTTCAGCTTGTCGAAGAGCGTGTTTCCCAACTCGTGCCGGCCCAGATCATGGAATGGAATGCCTTCCGCGTCCGCGTTGAAGCCGAAATGCTCCATCAGCTTTTGCTTGATGCCCGCCTGGTCCCACTGGTCCGGATGCCTCGACTCAGGAGCGTATTCATCCAGAATATTGCTGATAATGCCGGCGACGTAATCCTCCAGGATGAGCTCTTTCTGCTCCACCCC
>DASVAI010000200.1:0-10206 GCA_036376445.1 Acidobacteriaceae bacterium | reverse complement strand
GAAATCGGCGAGCGCGCCGGAGTGGCCATGGGTCGCTGGTCCTGGTCGTCGGATTTCTGGGACTTCGATCACGACGGCTATCCCGATCTGTACGTCGCAAACGGATACGTCTCCGCGCCGGAGAAGAGCGGCGATCTTGCGAGCTTCTTCTGGCGTCAGGTGGTGGGCAAATCGCCCGACGATGCTACACCGACCCCCGCGTACGAGCGTGGATGGCAGGCGCTGAATGAGCTGATCCGCTCCGATCGCTCCTGGAATGGCTACGAGCGAAATGTAATGTTCGCCAACAATCGCGATGGCACATTTGCGGAAGTCTCCGGGACGGTCGGGCTCGATTTTGCAGAGGACGGGCGCTCCTTTGTTCTGGCCGACGTCGACCATGACGGACGGCTCGAAGTGGTGCTGAAGAACCGGAACGCGCCGCAGCTTCGCATTCTGCATAACAACATGCCCGAGCTTGGGCATTCGATTGCCTTCCGGTTGAGCGGGAAGCAGAGCAATCGCGACGGCATCGGCGCGTCAGTTACGGTAGAGGCCGGCGAGCTGCGCCAGACAAAGTATCTGCAGGCGGGCTCGGGGTTTCTGTCGCAGCACTCGAAAGAGCTCTTCTTCGGCCTGGGTACGCACGAGGGAACCGTACGCGCAACGATTCACTGGCCGAGCGGCACGACGCAGACGCTGGAGGCTCTGCCCGTGGATCAGCGCATTCAGGTGGAGGAAGGCTCGTCAGCTTTTAGTGGGAAGCCCTTTGCCGCGGCGCCCGCCGCATACGCGCCTCCCGGCCCCGCGCCGCAGGTCGAGGCACAGGTCGAGGCGCTGCCCACGAAAGTGGCCACGTGGCTGATGCAGCCCCTGCACGCGCCGGAGTTCTCGCTGCCGGACGCGACAGGCACAGCGCGCGCGCTGAAGGACTACCGTGGCCGCCCTGTGCTGTTCACCTTCTGGTCCACGGCGGCGGCATTCTCAACGGAGCAGTTGAGCCTGCTGGCGCGCCAGCACCCGGCATTCGCGGCTGCGCAGGCGGAGATTCTGGCGATCTGTGTTGACTCCGTTGTCGATGCAGCCGCGGCGCGCACCTACACGTCAAAACAGTCATTTCCATTCCCCGTGCTATTTGCAACCGAGGACGTTGCAGGAATCTACAACATCATCTATCGCTACCTCTTTGACCGGCGGCGTGATCTTGGCATTCCTACATCGTTTCTGGTGGACCGCGAAGGCATGATCGTGAAGCTGTACCAGGGACAGACCCAGCCCGGTAACATTCTTGAGGATCTGAAAATAATCCCCTCGAGTCAGGGAGAACGCTACGGTCGTGCGCTGCCCTTTGCCGGCACGCACTATCGTGGCTCCTTTCAGCGCAACGATTTCACCTATGGCGTAGCCATGTTCCAGCACGGCTATCTGGATGAGGCCGCGGCTTCGTTCCGGCAGGTGATCGCGGCCAAGCCGGACTATGCCGAGGGCTATTACAATCTTGGCACGCTCAGCCTGCAGCGGCACGACTATGCCGAGGCGCGCCAGTACCTGGAGCAGGCTCTGAAGCTGAAGCCGAATTATCCCGAGGCATGGAACAACCTGGGCATGATGGCGGCGCAGGAAGGCCGGACCGATGAGGCGGTCCAGGATTTTCAACAGTCGGTCGCGCTGCGACCGGACTATGCCACGGCGCTGCTGAACCTGGGCAATGTCTATCGGCGGCAGGGCGATGACGAAAAGGCGCAGGAAAGTTTGACGCGTGCGCTGGCGCTGAATCCGGATGATCCTGAAACGAACTACAGCGTCGGCATGTTTTACGCGCAGCAGAGCGACCTGGAGCAGGCCGCGCAGTTTCTGCAGAAGGCGGCCGCGCTGCGGCCGGACTATTCCGAAGCGATCAACAACCTCGGAGTTCTGTACGTTCGCGAACAAGATTTTACAAAGGCGGAGGAGCAGTTCCGCGCCTGCATACGCGTGACTCCGAATTTCGACCAGGCCTATCTCAACCTTGCCCGCCTTTATGCAATGCAAGGCGGCCGTCAGAAGGCGATCGACGTTCTGCAGCAACTGCTGCGAGTACAGCCCGAAAACACCAGCGCCCGCCAGGCTATCGAGACGTTGAGCGCGCCGCAGTGAAAGCTATGAAGCAAATTTCCTGTAGGAATGATGTATCCACGTGGAAGCCATGGTGGCCTTTCGTTAAGCGCCGATTGAATCTTCGTGCGCCCACAGGACCAGGAAATTTGCTTTAATCGCACTCATTCTATGAACTGGCCACGGCGGCGCTTTCTCGGCTCATCCTTGTTCATGCTCAGCGGCACTCTGATGGAGACGTTGGCCACGCCGCTGTGGCGATGGAGAGATCCCGCGCTGCTCACGGCTGCGACCGGCAAACCTGCGGCGCCTTCCCCGGTGCAATTTGTGGAGGTGGCACAGCAGGCGGGCTTGACGACGCCGAATGTCTGGGGCGGAGTCGATCATAAGCGCTCGATCATTGAGGCGAAGGGCAGCGGTCTCGCGTTTTTCGACTACGACAATGACGGGTGGCTCGACATCTACCTGACGAACGGCGACCGGCTGGATGCGCATTGGCCTGCCGGGCAGGCGCCGACCTCGCATCTTTACAAGAACAATCGCGACGGCACGTTTACCGATGTGACGGCGAAATCCGGCCTTACCCGGACGGGCTGGCAGACCGGCGTCTGTGTCGGCGATACCAACAACGATGGTTGGGACGACCTGTTCTGCTGCTTCTGGGGACACAACATTCTCTTCCGTAACAACGGCGATGGCACATTTTCAGATGTCACCGAGAAGGCGGGCCTTTTCCAGAAGGAGGTTCGCTGGGGCGCGGGCTGCACCTTTCTCGATTACGACCGCGACGGCTTTCTGGATCTGTTCGTGTGCAATTACATCAAGCTCGATCCGGAGAAGATCCCCGCCGCCGATGCCACGCACTACTGCCAGTGGAAAGGGGTGCCTATCATGTGCGGCCCCCGAGGGCTGCCCGCCGACACGAACATCCTGTACCACAACAATGGAGACGGCACCTTTACCGACGTGTCGGAGAAGGCAGGCATTCTCAAGACCGGTCCGCGCTATTCGATCACTGCGGTCTCCTATGACTTCAACAACGATGGCTGGCCGGACATCTATGTCGCGGTGGATTCCATGCCGAGCATTCTCTTCCAGAACAATCACGATGGCACCTTTACCGATGTCGCCGTGATGGCGAACTGCGCCTACAGCGAGAGCGGCCATGAGCAGGCCGGCATGGGTGTTGCGGTAGCGGACTATGACTGTGACGGCTGGTTCGACATCTTCAAGACGAACTTTGCCGACGACACCTGCAACCTGTATCACAACAATGGCGACGGCACTTTTACGGACGTGACGTTCCCCGCGGGCATAGGCGTGAACAGCCGGTATGTCGCGTGGGGATGCGGTTTCATTGACTACGACAACGACGGCTGGGCGGACATTCTGCAGGCGAACGGGCATGTGTATCCCGAGATCGACAAGTACGACTTCGATCAGAAATTCAAGAACCCTCGCCTGGTTTATAAGAATCTGGGCGATGGGCGCTTCAAAGACGTTTCCGCGGAAATGGGCCCCGGCATCAGCGAGCATTTCTCCAGCCGCGGCGCGGCCTTTGGCGACTACGACAACGACGGCGACATCGACGCGCTTGTGCTGAATATGAACGATCTGCCGTCGCTGCTGCGCAACGATGGCGGCAACCGGCAGAACTGGATCAAGCTGAAGCTGATCGGAACCAAGTGCAATCGCACCGCGATCGGCGCGCGCGTGCGTGTCATCACGGGCAAGCACATCCAGATGGACGAAGTGCACAGCGCCGCGAGCGTGATGTCGCAGAGCGACCTGCGGCTGCACTTCGGCCTGGGAAAATCGGAAACGGTGGACGCGATCGAAGTGAAGTGGCCGACCACGCAGAAGGTGGAACGCTTCACGCAAGTGAAGGCGAACCAGATCCTGACGATTCGCGAGGGTAGCGGCATCGTAAGCACATTGCGGCCGGCGAAGTAGTCGCCTTACTGCACGGTTGTGTGGGAGGGCTGCCCTTTCACCACCACGAACTGCTTCACGTCGCGCCGTTCCTGTTCCACAGCCGCTGCCTGCTGCTTCTGAAGCTGATCGTGAAGCTGGAATTCGCGCTGTGCCTTGTCGCGCTCGCCCGCGCGGTCATAGGCCACGCCGAGCCGGTAATGCGCCTCACTCAATTGCGGGTTGGCGTCAATCGCTTTTGTGTAGAGCTCAATGGCCTTCGTATCGTCGTGATGCGAAGCAGCGAGCACGCCGAGCTGCAGGTAGCCGTCGGAACACTTCTGATCGAGCGTGACTGCTTTGTTGAGCAGGGTTTCCACTTGCAGCATCGCGTTCTTATCTCTGGAGAGCTGCTGCCGCTTCCATAGCGCCATGGCATAGAAGTAATTGGCGAGTGAGTCGTTGGGTCTCAAGCGCACAAACCGCGCCAGGCGGTCTTCCACGCAGGGCAGCGGCGACGGAGCGGCCATCTCGATCTTGCCCATGAACAGATACGGCTCTTTGTTCGACGGAGCCAAATCGGAGGCCTCGCACATGCGGCGCGCGGCGTCCTCGTACTCAGCGCCGGCAAAGAGCGCGGTCCCTAGTCCGGTGAGCAACGGGACCGATTGCGGGTGCGCCTGCACGCCACTGCGGAAGACCTGTGTTGCCTGCCACACCGCGCGATGCAGCAGCAATTCCGATCCCCACGCAAGGTAATTCTGCTCGCTCGGGTCCAGTGCTGCGGCGTGTTGATATTCGTGCACTGCGGTCAGCGGATCGCCCAGCTTCTCATCGAGCTCGCCCGCCATGCGATGCAGATCGGCATTCGGATCGTGCTGGAGCAGCTTCTGAACGTGTTCCTGTGACTGCTTCAGATCGCCCGTCGCTTCGAGCGCCTGGGCGAGGTCACGCTCGTTCGCGTTGTCGGCAGGATTGAGCCGGTAGGCCGCTTCGAGCAGCGGGAGCGCCTCGTTATATCGGCCTGTTTGAAGATAGAAGGTGCCGAGCCGGCGGTTTGCATCGAAGCTTCCAGCGTTTTCGGCGAGAGCCGCGCGCAGTCGAGTTTCCGTGGCTGCGTCACTGGCCATGGCCGGTTTCGCATCAGGCGGCCACGTCTTCAGCGCCACTGTCTCACGCGCGAGATCCTCACTGGTACGAAGAATGGAATCGGAGCCGTGGCCGCCCACCGCGGTCCAATCGGTGACGCCGGCAACCGTGAAGTTCGGATCGTCGGAGAAGCTCATGGCATCGCCTGCGGACGACGCCGCGAGCTTCAGGTCGATCTGCCGATGCTCCCCGGCTGCAAGCGCGATGGCAGAAACCGTGCGGCTCTGCAAACCGGCCTTCTCTGCGCGCAGTGAGTAGCTGCCGGGCGGGAGTGGCGCGTACTCGAATGCGCCAGCCCCGTCGGTGTGAGTCGTGCGCGGGGTGGACTCGTTCGCCTTGTTGAGCGTCATGGATGCATTGCCCACGGGCTTGCCCGCGGCGTCATGAACACTTCCCACTAGCACCGCGGATTGTGCTCCGGCGTGCGGCAGCAGGAAGCACGCAGCACATACCAGCGCTGCAAGCGAGCTTCGAAGGCTCGATATGCGACGGCTATTCACGACGAGATGCACACCTGTCACAATGCGGATTTTACTCGTGGAAACAGAGCAGGAGGCAGGCCGAAGGAAAGCGCTTGCATGTATGCTGGACTCCTCGATACGCCGAGAGGGAGTTTTCCCCACGGGGAGTTTTATGGATCGAAGAGATTTCATCAAGAGCACCGGGACGCTCATTGCCGGTGCGACGCTTGGCCCCGGTGCATTGGCTGTCGCGGAGCAGTCTGCACCCGCCGCCGATGGCGGCCGCCAGATCCTGCCGATGAATCGCGGCTGGCTGTACAGCCACACCGCCGATGATGCGGCGACTGCACCCGCCTTCAGCGAAACGGGGTTTGAACGCGTGGTGGTTCCCCACACCAACATCAGGCTGCCTTGGCACAGCTTCAGCGAGCGCGACTACACGTTTGTATCCACCTATCGCCGTCACTTCAAGCTGCCCGAGTCCGCGATGGGCAAGCGCGTTTTTATCGATTTCGAAGGCGTCATGACCGCCTCCACGGTCTACCTGAATGGCCACAAGCTCGGCGAATACAAGGGCGGTTACACGCCCTTCAGCTTCGATCTGACTGCAACGCCCATCCTGAACCCGGGTGGCGACAACGTGCTGGCCGTGCAGGTGGACTCGACCGAGCGCGCGGATATTCCTCCTTTCGGCTATGAGATCGATTACCTGACCTTCGGCGGCATCTACCGAGAGGTCGCGCTGCGCATTGTGCCCGAGACGTTTCTCGACAATATCTTCGCCGTTCCGAAGAACGTACTGACCAAACCTGCCGTGGATGTGAAGTGCTATCTGGACCACCCGGCACAGGCGAGCCACGATCACTACTCGCTCACAGCCGAAGTGCTGGATGGCGATCGCGTCATCGGCAAAGGCACGAAACAGATTCCCGCTGCAAGCCTGGCGAAGGGCCAAGTGGAACACACCGTCGAAATCCCCGAGCTCGAGAAGGTTGGGCTTTGGGACCTGAACCATCCGCGTCTGTATCACGTACGCGTCCGCCTGCTGAGCGGCCGCGATGTCGTCGACGAGCAGACGCGGCGCATCGGCTTCCGCGAAGCCACATTTACGGATCACGGTTTCTCGCTCAACGGCAAGATCATCAAACTGCGTGGACTCGATCGCCACCAGACATTTCCCTATGTCGGCCAGGCAATGCCTGGGCGCGTGCAGCGCCGTGATGCCGATATCCTCCGCACCAACTTCCACTGCAATATCGTGCGCACCTCGCATTATCCGCAGTCGCGACACTTCCTGGATCGCTGCGACGAAATCGGACTGCTTGTTCTCGAAGAAATCCCCGGCTGGCAGCACATCGGCGATAAGGCATGGCAGGACATCTCGGTCGACAACGTCGGCCGCATGGTTCGCCGTGACTGGAATCACCCTTCGATTGTGCTGTGGGGCGTGCGCATCAACGAGTCGCGCGACAATCACGACTTCTACACCCGCACCAACGCGGTGGCGCATCAGCTTGATCCCACGCGGCAGACCGGCGGCATCCGCTACTTCCAGGAATCCGAGTTCCTCGAAGACGTCTTCACCATGAACGACTTCGGCTGGCCGCTGAAGAAGCCGAACCATCCGCGCTACCTCAACACGGAGTTCGTGGGCCACACGTATCCCTGCAAGACCTTTGACAGCATGGAGCGGCTGCGGGAGCACACCATCCGCCATGCGCGTGTGCACGACACGCTCGCCTCCGACCCGCAGTACGCTGGCGGCATTGGCTGGTGCGCCTTCGACTACAACACGCACGCCAACTTCGGCTCCGGCGATCGCATCTGCTATCACGGCGTGGCGGATATCTTCCGCGAGCCAAAGCCGGCGGCCTTCTTCTACAAATCGCAGTGTGATCCGGCCGAGGAGATCGTGCTCGAGCCTGCATTCCATTGGGCGCGCAACGACGAGTCCGTCGGATTCACCAAAGGTCTCATCTGCTCGAACTGCGATCACGTGAAGATCTACACCATCACGGCGGCGGGCGAGCACCTGCTGGCCGAGGCTGACCCCGACCGCACGCAATTCCCTCATCTGAAGTACGCGCCTTTCGATGTGGAGTTCGGTGAGAAAATCCGCGAGAACTGGGGCGATCTGCGCATCGATGGATACATCAACGGCAAGCAGGTGATCTCGAAGCGCTACTCTGGGGACTGCGTTGACCACCAGTTTGTCATGCTGCCGGACGATACAGAGCTGATCGCAGACGGCGCCGACACCACTCGCGTAGTGCTGCGCATGAACGATGCCTATGGCGCAATCCGCCCGTTCGCCAACGATGGCTTTACCCTGGAGTTGGAAGGCCCGGCGGCGCTCATCGGTGACAATCCAGCAACGCTAATCGGCGGTGCAGTCGCGGTATGGGTGCGCGCCGGCGAGCAGCAGGGAACCGTGACGCTGCGGGCGAAACATCCGCGGCACGGCACCAAGGAAGTGCGTTTTACGCTGAAAGCCTCAGAACCGGAGCAGGTGTAACGATCAGGAGCGGGCGCTGGTTTCCGCGTCCGCTGTCGTCGCGTAGTTCTTCAGGATCACGTGTACCTTCGTCATCTCCAGCAATGCGTTCACGCGCATGTTTGCTCCGGCCAGCACCAGCTTGCGACCGTTCTTCTGCGCGTGCACGTAAGCGTTCATCAGCGAGCCAAGTCCGGCGGAATCGATATATGGCGATTGCGTGAGGTCGATGATGAGCAGTTGCGGCTCGTGCCGAGCCAGCTCTTGCTGGAACGCGAAGATGTTCTGTAGGGTAAGCGGTCCATTCAGCATCAGAACAGTCGTCCCGTCGCGCCCGTTATCAACGGTTATGGTAAGTGGTGCATCGCGCATGGCGAAGAGTGTATGGAGCCACTCGTTACGGAGCGATGAATTTCTAACAGAGCTTCGTCAGATCGGCCGGAGTATCGATATCGATGTGGCCTCCGGGCAGCGGTATGGTCTGGAGCGCACCGGCATAGCGGGCAAGCAAGGGGCCGGCGCCGCGGTCCCCGTGCAACTCGCGCAATTCCGCAAAGTGTTTAGCGGCAAAGAGAGCCGGAACGCCGTGAATCCCTCCATACTCGGATGCAACGATGCTCCTATGAGTCTTGCGCCAGGAGGTGACGAGCATGCGAAGGTGGCGTGCGGTCACGGCGGGCTGGTCGCATACCGTGACAACGATAGCTTCACAATCACCGGCCGCTTCCAGCCCCGCCAGCAGTGAGCTGGCCATGCCGGATGCGGCCTCCTGGTTGCGCACCACACGCACAGGCAGACCATGGAGCAGGCGGCTATGCCCGGGCGCGTTCGGCCCGAGCACGACGATCGGCATGTCAAATCCGGCATTGAGCAAGGTGCTTGCGGCGCGGGTCAGCATGGGAATTCCTCCCACCAGCGCGGATTGCTTGTCCGCACCAAAGCGCTGGCTGCTGCCGGCGGCAAGCAGGATGCCGGCCACGTTATCCATCACGTCCATATCGAAACAGTAGCAGGCGTAGACTGAAGCCATGCAGGAGCATGCCAGGATGATGGCTGCCTGGGAGAGCGCGCCCGGCGTGTGCGTGCTGGTCACCGTGGTCGGCACGCGAGGCTCATCGTATCGCTCGCCCGGCGCACGCATGCTCATCCTGCCGGACAGCTCGCGCATTGGCGCTGTGAGCGGTGGGTGCCTGGAAGGTGAGCTCTGCCGGCGCGCACACTGGTGGACCTCCCAATCGCCCGCGATTCTCAAGACATTTGATACTTCTACACAAGAAGACAACGAGGGCTTCGGCCTGGGGTGCGGCGGCGGGATCGACCTGCTGATCGAGCGGCTTTCCCAGCCGGATGCTGCAGACGCGTCGCATCCTCTGCTGGCTCAGGAAAACGTGAACCAAAGCCGCGAGGCATCTGCGGCTGCTGTTGTCATCCATGCGCCGGAGCCGTCTGGCTTGAACGTGGGCGAGCGGTTCACGCTGGCCAAAGCAGATACGCATGGAGAGATCGCCGCTGCGTTACAGCACTGCATGCATCTTGGATATTCGTTCCTCCAGGACTTCCATGAAGGCGCGCTCGCCGGCTGCGGTGTCTTCCTGGAGTCGCTCGCACCGCCGGTGCAGCTATTGATATGCGGAGCCGGCACAGACGCACAACCGGTGGCGGCGCAGGCCGCAGCGCTGGGCTGGAGTGTCACAGTACTGGATGGCCGCGCAGACTTCGCGAGAACGTCAAGATTTCCTGAGGCGAAGCGAGTGATGGTCGCCAAAGATGCGTCAGTATTCGGAGAACTGAAACTGGATTCGCGCACGGCGGCCATCATCATGAGCCACAGTTTTGCGCAGGATGCATTCTTCCTTGAGGCGCTGCTCAGTCGCCACATCGGCTATCTTGGCATGCTTGGATCCCGGCGTCGCACCCTCGATCTGCTCGCGCGTCTGGGACTCGATATTGTGCCGGCCGGGGTACACTCGCCCGCGGGTCTGGACATCGGCGCGGAAACTCCAGAGCAGATCGCGCTCTCGATTCTCAGTGAGATGCAGGCGACCTTTGCCGGAAGGCGCGGCGGCGCGCTGCGCGAGCGCGACGGCAGCATTCACGGACGCGAACTGCGAGGCGAAC
>DASVAI010000184.1:0-22291 GCA_036376445.1 Acidobacteriaceae bacterium | reverse complement strand
GCAGCGTGAAATCGGAGTGCGCATGGCGCTCGGCGCCTCGCGTTTCGATGTTCTGCGGCTCGTGCTCCGCCAGGGCATGATGCTGGTTGCCATCGGTGTCGGGCTCGGCCTCGGGATCTCGCTGCTCGTCGGCCGCGCATTCTCAAGAATGCTCTTCGGCCTCAGCTCTGCGGACCCGCTGAGTCTGCTCGGCGCTTCCTCCGTCCTGCTCCTGGTTGCGGCACTGGCATGCTACCTGCCCGCGCTGGCCGCAAGCCGGATGGATCCCATGCAGGCTCTGCGGGAAGGCTAGCTCCGAACGCGCGAAGTGAAGCGAGCTGTGTCAGGGGCTCGACTTCGCTTCACCGTTTTCTTGCCGACACCATGCAATACTCCAGCGGTCCCAGCGGCATGCTCACCAGCGGTGCCAGCATCGGGGCCACCATGTTGTTCCACCGCGCCCGCGTCATCGGCTTCCTGTCACAGCAAACATCACGGACCAGGAATTTCAGCGTCACCCACGGGATGTGGCATACCGAAGGCGTCACCCGCCAATGCCAGCTCTCCACCTCGATATCGTGAAAGCCGATGCGCCGCATCTCTGCGATCACGCGATGCAAATCTCCCCACGATTCAATCACCCAGCATTCACACAGCTTCTTGCAGATGCGCTGCTGCAGCGCATTCGTCTGCCGATCGTCGCGCAGAAACGCATCCACCATCACCAGCCGTCCGCCCGGTTGAAGCAGGCGGTGCGCCTCCCTCAGGAACGCTGCCTTGTCGGCCCCGTGCGCGTGGCATGCGCTCTCGAGCGCATACGCCGCGTCGAACGAGCCAGAAGGAAGCGCCGTATGCTCATAGTCCATTTGCTCAACGTGAATGCGGTCGCCGCCCTCCGCGGCAACATTCCGCGCCCGCGCCTCTTCTACCTGGCACGGCACGCGCGTTACACCTGTCAGCAGAGCATGCGGCAGCCGTCCTGCCAGCGTGCGCAGTGTCGCTCCCAACCCGCAGCCCATGTCCAGAATGCTGCATTGCTTTGCTGGATCGATCCCGAGCCGCTCCAGCACCTCCACATTCATCCGCTCCAGCATGCCCTCGCGATCCAGCGGGTTCATGCCCCAGCGGTAGAACCCGAAGTGCATGTTGAACCCTCGGCTCCACGCCGAGTAATCCGGTCCGGCCTCGGAGTAGTACTCCTCCAGGTCAACCGCGCCGCGCTCGAGCGCTTCGGGCGCATGAAGAACGACAGCCGCACGCGAGGTGCTCATCGCTGGGCCTTCCTTCTGCTGGCGCCCGGTAGCAGCCGCGTAATGCCCGCACCCGCGCGCAGCAAAGCGCGCAGCGTCGCCGGCGGCAGCTTCCTCATCTCGCTATACCAGTCGTGCGTCTCCTCAAGAAAATCATTCAATGCGCCGATGCGCAGCGCCGTCTCTGTCTGTTTCGCTCCTGCCGCTCGAGCCTCGGCCGCGCAGCGCCGTAGTACCGTCAGCGTCGGCTCAATCTCCCGCTCCACCCGCTGGTCCAGCACCGTCATAAACAGCTCCCACACATCATGCGAGGTCTGGAAATAGTCGCGCCGGTCGCCCATGCGGTGCACCACGTGCGCCAGTTTCCAGCTCTGCAGCTCCTTCAAGCTGTTGCTCACATTCGACCGCGCCACCGACAGCGTCTCGGCGATCTCCTCCGCCGTCAGCGGCTCGGACGACAGGTAGAGGAGCGCGTGCACCTGCGCAACCGTGCGATTCACACCCCACCGCGTTCCCATCTCACCCCAGTGCAGAACAAACTCGCGAGTAGCGCCGCTCAGTTCCATGCGTCGATAATATCAGATATTTCTGTCATGACAGAAATATCTGAAAAAACTGCAGCGAAGGCAATGTAGTTCTCGAGAGAGGCACAGGCGCCTGCCCGGATAGGCCGGTCCCAATTCGGGACCACTGTCCAAAGTTCTCCACAGGAAATGTGCCACTTCAATAGGCACAATTCGCTACACTGGATATAGAGATCAAAGAGAAAGCCACCGGATCGGTGGCTTTTCCTGTTTCTCGCAGAAATCTTGCTGCCTAAGTCCAATGGCTGGACATATTTGCAGCTAAGTCGTTTGGAAAGACATTTTTAGCCCTCCGTATGCGGCTTATCTCAATGATTTTGCGGAAGTTGCATACCATTCTGCCGCACCGCAGGGGGAAGGGTGGGGCGTAACGTTACTCCGCCCGGTTCGACAACACAGCCTTCCCGCCTGACACCGCCACTGTATACACCGCCCCCGATAAATGCGGCGGGTGCGCGGCATCCGTCAGCAGGAATACCCGCCGTGGTCCGGCCCACAACTGCGCGATCGATGCATCGTCATCAAAAATCGGCGGCGCATCGCGAAAGAACGACCCATACCAGAGGTTCGAGCTCCGGCCATTCAGAATTCGTAACTGCCGGTGCAGATAGAAGCCCAGAGTAGATCCGCTCTCGTACTCGCCGTTTAGCACAATCACATCGTCCGGCTTCAGCAACGGCCGGATCGCATCCGCAAGCGCCGCCGACGAGAGCACCGGCGAGAACGTAACCAGCGCCATATGCGCAGCAACCAGGAAGAGCACCGCCCCCGCCGTTAGCGCGCCGATTGCCGCATGTCCCCGCAGCACAAGATAGCCGCCCGTGCCCACCAGGAGCGCGACCGCTGTCAACAGCAGCGGCACACGGAAGAACGCCATCGCCCGCCCGCTCAGGTCGAGGAAGTGCCCGAACGACAGCGCATAGTCGCCGGGATTCGTGCTGAGCGCCGCGGAAAGATCGCCCCGCGGCGCGCCGGAATGCACTGCGAAGAAGACCGCGACCGCCGCGCCGCACAACCCTCCGGCAAAGAGCAGCCACTTCCAGCGCACACGCGAACTCCCCGCCGCGGCTGCCCCTCGCGCGGTCTGGGCAATGGGAATATCCCGCGAGAGCCGGTCGCCAACCAACAGGGCCAGCGCCGGTAGCGCAGGCAGCACGTAGTATTCCTGCCGGGTAGAGAAGCTGAAGAAGACCATGGGCACCGCCGCCCACACAAAGCAGAGCAGCCGCGCGCGCTCCGCATCGCCCAGCGCCGCTCGCCGCCACCAGTGCCGCAGCGGCACGCACCGCAGCGCCGATGGCAGAAAGATGCTCCAGGGCAGCATCCACACCAGCAGCAGCCCCCAGAAGAGCGCGAGCGGCACGGTGTCATAGTCGCGCGGCACCCGCCGGTTCAGGTATCGCAGCAGGTGCTCGTTCACGAAGTAGAACCAATACCAGCCGTGGACATTCCCCGGAGTCGGCAGCGGCCCCGGGTGCCCCTCGGTCGGATTCGCCAACCCCGCCGCCACATGCCAGGGCGTGGCAATCGCAAGAAAGATCAGGCCGCCCAGCAGCGGATGCCAGCGCTTCAGGTGCCCGAGATTTCGCGTCATTGCCAGATATACGACGACAATCAGCAGCGGAAAGACCAGCCCGATCAGCCCTTTGGTCAGCACGCCGAGTGCGCACGATGCGGCAAATCCCGCAGCGCTCCAGCGCGTCGGCTGCGCGAGCGAGCGCCAGAAGCACAGCATCGCCAGCGTCAGCCACAGGCACACGATCGCGTCGGGAATCAGAATGCGCGCGAAGATGAACATCCCGAAGCATGTCGCGAGCACAAGCGCCGCATAGAAACCGGCGAGCGCATCGCCAAAGCAGCGCCGCCCCAGCGCGAACACTGCAATCAGCAGCACAAGCGTGTAGAGCGCAAGCGGCAATCGCGCTGCCCACGCCTGTGCGCCGAAGCACCGGAAGCTCGCCGCGATGCTCCAGTAAAGCAGCGGCGCTTTCTCCAGATACCGGATCCCGTTCGCGTAGAGCGTCGTCCAGTAGTGCCGCGCCACCATCTCGCGCGCCACTTCCGCGTGCACGGAATCGGCGTCGTCCAGCAGCGGCGGGCGGACCAGCGCGAAGCTGCCATAGAGCAGGAGCCACAGCGAGATCAGTATCATCAACATCCATCGCGCGCTGAAGCGCCTCTGGCCTGGCTCCTCCATCGAGAGCGATTGTCGCATCCTGAGCTAGAGTAGACGTCAGCGAATGTCGAAGGACCTCTTCCAGATCGCGACCGCCAACGCCGGATCGGCGCCGGCCACCACGCTGCTCTACGATGATTGGTATCCCGCGCTGCGCAGCAACCGCCTTCGCGGCAAGCGGCTCACCACCGCGATGCTGCTGGGCATACCGCTGGTGCTGGGCCGGCGCAGCGACGGCACGATTTTCGCCATGCGCGACAGTTGTCCGCACCGCGGCATCCCGCTCTCCTGCGGCTGGTTCGACGGCGCAACCGTCACCTGCAAGTACCATGGCTGGGCCTTCGAGCCCTCCTCCGGCCAGTGTCGTGAGATTCCCTCGCTCACTCCCGAGGACACGCTCGACCCCACCCGCATCTACGCCACCGCATACCCATGCGTCGAGCGCGACGGCTACGCCTGGGTGTACATTCCGGACGCCGGTCGCGGTCGCCACCGCGTCGAAGACCTGCCCACGCCGCCGTCACTGCCCCGCTTCAGCGACCGTTACCGGGGGGCCCACCTCTCCGCCGACCTCCCGTGCAACGTCGACCACGGGATCATCGGCCTCATGGACCCGGCCCACGGTCCGTTCGTCCACCAGGCATGGTGGTGGCGCTCCCGGGCCAGCATTCACGAGAAGCAAAAACAGTTCGAGCCCATCCCTCAGGGCTTCCGCATGTCCGCGCATGCGCCTTCAGGCAACAGCGCGCCGTACAAATTGCTCGGCGTCTACGGCGAGCCGATTACCACCACCATCGACTTTGTGCTGCCAAACCGCCGCTTCGAAACCATCCGCTGCGGAAACAAGTGGTTCTCCAGCCTGACCACAGTCACGCCCGTCACGCCGTCCACCTGCCGCATCGATGTTGTCGCTGCCTGGAATGTCTTCTATTACGTGCCATTTGTCACACCGATTGCTCGCTTCTTCGGCTCGCGCTTCGTACGGCAGGACCAGCAGACGATGATCGAACAGGCAGAGGGCCTGCGCCACAACCCGACGCTGATGCTGATCGACGATGCTGATCGGCCAGCCAAGTGGTATTTCGCGCTGAAGCAGGCGCGCCTTAATGGAGAGACCACCCACCCCATGGATGGTCCAGTTACACTCCACTGGCGAAGCTAGGATCTGTTGATGGAGCTTAGTTGCGCGTATCTATGGGAGGAGGGACCGTCTCACTCGCAGTTGTTGTAGGAACATCCATCAATTGCTTGCGGCAGGCTTCCTTCCTGTCTGCCAGCGATGACTGATGCACGTGGCTCAAAGCGGCCAACGCCTCACGCTTGTGCTGCTGCATGTACTGCTCCGTCTGTCGTACGAACGGATAGCCGCAAGCGCCATCGAAATGCTCTTCGGTGCCGATCATCTTCAGCACACCCACTGGATTCACTACCAGCGCGTCGGCAATGGCTACCCGTATGCCCTGGCTGAAGTTCGAGTCCGTGTACGGAGCGATTTCCGCGGCTGCCTTGAGCCAGCCGGTGCTGCCCTCAGCTACATGCTCCAGCACGATGTCGTAATTCGGTTCCTCGGGACTGTGCGGATCGATGTCCTTGACAAGCCGCCGCACGAACTGCTGCGCTCCCTCTTCATCGATGTGTCGCTGGAAGTCCGAGGCCGTCATGTTGCGCACTTCGCTGGAGCTCATGTTCTGCGCCGAACACGAGGGAGGCCACGCTGCAATCAGCAGGACCACTGTGCCGGGGGCGACAAACCGAAGGAGCTTCATAGGCAAATCATCGCACCGCTCGATTGCCGGTTGGAACGGAAGCCTTCGCGAAACCGGAGTCGACGGTAATAATTTTTGCGTGACCACGACGGCCTTCCAGTCATCACCTGCGATTCCCGATTCCGGCATCGGCTGCTCCGACCTGTAAATGAGATGGTATCCAAATGGTCCAGGTCGCGCTTTTTCCGGCCCGGAAAGGCGCATTTTCAGTAACCAAAAGATGTTTTTGCGTCAGGTTACGCCGGGCGATCCACCCGGATGTTGAGCGCGGCGCCGAGCGCCAGAAAATCATCTCGCAGCGCCTTTGCCTCGCCCGCGAAGCGCGAGGAAAGGTCATACCAGATATTCTGCGCCTGCCATAAGTCCGCGGAGAAGGGCAGGGCATGCAGCGCCTTCGCAAGCTGCAAAGCGCGTCGTACCGCCGCTTCCGTCGGTGTCTGGCGCAGCCGCTCCATGGCCGCATGCATGCGCTCGTCTGCAATGTAGCCAAGTGTCGGCTGATCGATGACCACGGCATCTTCGCGTGCTTGGGCCAGCAGGCGCTCGATTGGTGCCAGATCAATCGTCTCCGCCTCAAGCGCGCGCCGCAGTTGTGCATGGATGGCAAACTGTGCCGCCACGCGCAATGCAGCAGGCCGTGGCAGTCCACTGCGTGCCAAAAAATGCAGAAGCGACGCATGGCTCGAATAAAGATCCGTGAGCGTGGTTTCCAGCGAGCGCATCGCGGGATCGAGAATGCTCTTCACAATGCGCCGCTGTTCATCGGCAAAGAGCGAAGTCAGAGAGAAGCGGCTTTCGCCGAAGTAGTCATCCATCAGGCGGACCACTTCCGTGAGATTGCTGGCGTCCACCGCATCTTCGATCTCTTTCGCCAGCAGGGCAAGGTTCACCTGCTCGTCTGCTTCCACGCGCTTCACCGCCGCTGACACGTTCTGATCGCCGAAGTGCAGCAGCCCGTACGCGGCTTCCTCGCATTCCTCTGTCAGCGTGGAACAGGTGCGCACGCGACCCATCCTCAACTGCCCCAGGCCATAGGGAAGAGCCGTCTCCCGAAGGGGCGCGATCGTATAGCAGAACAGGCGGTCGTTCCCGGCTTGTTTCCTGTCGCCTTCGCGCGGGAAGAGACAACTGATCGCATAATGTGCCACCACCTGTTCCAGATCGACGATCATCGGCCGGATCGATTCGTCGTAGATGAATCGTCCATCGCGCCATTCCGGATCGTTGCTCTGCGCCTCCGCCAGTCGTGCCGTAAAGCTCCGCTCCAGCGTGCCGCGCGTCTCCGGAAACAGGGCCGCTGCCAGTTCCAGAACCCGCGCGGCGTAAGTGATGATCTGCACCGTCTCGATGCCCGAGATATCGTCGAAGAACCAGCCGCAGCTCGTGTACATCAGCATGGCGTTGCGCTCCAGCTCCATAAGCTGCAACGCGCGCACCCGCTCCTCCGCCACCAAGGGCCGCAGCCCATGCCGGGCAAAAAAGGCATCGACACTGTCCGGCGAACGATCGAGGATCACCGCGATGTAATCATTGCGGGCCACATCTGCGTCTTTGAACAATGCAGCATTCTCATCGCATACAAGGGGGGCCAGGGAATCGCGGAGTTCATCCAGCGCCTGCCGCAGCGGCGCGCGCCATTTCTGGTTCCATCCCGCCTTGCCTCCGTTGCAGCCGCAGTCGGAACGCCAGCGCTCGATGCCGTGGAAGCAGCTCCACGAGGTGTTCTCCACGATTTCCGCCTCGTGTGTTGGAGGAAACCTCGCGAGGAACTGGCCGTAGTTGGTGAGCCTGACATCACCCTGCTCCTCGATCAACTGCAGTGCATAGGCGAGCGCCATCTCCCCATGCCGGTGATGATGTCCGTAGCTCTCGCCGTCGGTCGCGACATGCACAAGCTGCGCGCCCTCGCGCTCGCTGAAACCGCCCAGCAGCCGTTCAGAAAACGCCTCGCCGCTGTTCAGCAGTCCGTCAAAGGCAATCGCGCGCGAGACCGGTCCGTTGTAGAAAAACACCGCAATCGAATGACCCGGACTAGTGCGCACCAGGTAGGGCTGCGTCGTGTCAACACTTCCGTCCGGCGTGTCCTTCCAACCCGTTGATGTTGTGGATTCTGTGGCAGTAGGCGCGGGCGATTCAGCTTTGCCTGCCTCCTTCGGCGGACGAACCCGCGCACACTGATGCGGCGCAAGAATGGTAAAGCGGATGCCATGCCGTGCCAGCAGGTCCAGCGACTCCAGGTCCACTGCTGTTTCCGGCAGCCACATGCCCTCCGGCTTGCGCCGGTAGCGATGCTCAAAATCCGCGATGCCCCATGCGATCTGCGTCACGCGGTCACGGGTGGACGCGAGCGGCATGATGACGTGGTTATAGACCTGCGCCATCGCCGAGCCGTGCCCCCCGAACTGCTTCTGGCTCACCCGGTCGGCGTCGCGAACCATCGTGTAGGTCAACCGCGCTCTCTCCTCCATCCAGGAAAGCAGCGTCGGCCCCACATTGAAGCTCATCCGCGCATAGTTGTTGGTGATCCGCAGAATGCGGTTCCTACTGTCCACAATGCGCGCCGCGCCGTTGGGTGCATAGCATTCGGCGGTGATCCGCTCATTCCAATCGTGGTACGGCGCGGCGGAATCCTGCGTCTCCACTGCTTCCAGCCAGGGATTTTCGCGTGGGGGCTGATAGAAGTGTCCGTGAACGCAGACAAAACGGGACGCGGGAGAGGCACACATGCCCGTACAGTCTATCTGCCTCGCCGCATTGGGCATAAAGATGGACTGACTCGCATCGGTGCTTGCTTATTGCTCGCTTGATACTGGCTCGAGCAGCGGCTGCTCTTCCACCAGGCCCGTCGGCAATCCATCGATGCTGTGTGCATTCTTCAGACGCCAGTACTCCGCAAGTCCGGCTTCGCCTTTGTGCTCCGCCCATCGCTGCAGCGTCGTACGCTCACCCACGCATTCAAACAGCGGCACCCCATAACCGCAGGAGGTCTGCACCAGGTCGACATCGATGCGCACGATCTGCCTCGCTCCGAGCGGCTCCTCGTTGCCGAATTGCGAGGCCAGCAGCGAGGCATACTCGGCGCTCCCACGCACGAGGCTCGTACCGTGGCCATAGAGGCGCAGAATGTTAGGCGGTTCCTCGAAGGCGCAGAACATCAGCGTGATGCGTCCATCCGCCAGCAGATGCGCGGCCGTTTCGCTGCCGCTGCCTGTCAGATCCAGATACAAAACCGTCCGCTCATCGAGAACGCGCAGCGCGTCGGTCGGCCGCGGCGATATGTTCACGCGGCTCGTGTCGGTTGCAGTGGCAGTGAAGAAGATCCTCTGCTTCGCGATGAAGTCGCCGTGAGCCGGAGTCATGGCGGGGAATTGTATGGCCATGCCTTCAGCCTAGAGGATTTCCAAACCAGCGCGCGAGAGTCTTTCTGAGGCTGTGCAGATCGGGTTCCGAGTTTTCATCTGCGGCCCAGGCGACGAAACCATCGGGGCGCACCAGGAATGCGGCCACGCCCATCGCATCCTTCGCAGTCGCGATGACATACTTCACTCGTTCGGCCCAGCTCTGAGTCAATGACGCCAGCGCTGCTTTACCGGATAGATCGAGCAGGAGACCCGTCCCGTCATGCAAAAGTTCGCCCAGCCGTGTTCCATTTTCGAACTCCAGATCGGGCGCGCTGCGACCGATGAGCGGATGATCGCCGGGAAGTTCGTATCGCAGTGACATGCCGGAGATCTTTTCGACGAAGTAGGAGGTACCCTCGCGCGTCGCGATGAGGTCGCGTATGACATTGGAAATCGCATGCGCGTGCGGATCGGGCCGCATGATCGCCACCTGCGCGCGTGTCCAGTCCAGAGCCCAGGCCCCGGCCGGATGACGCTCCTGCGTGTAGGTGTCGAGCAGATCGGCGGAAGCCCAGCCCTGGACGGTTGCGGCAAGCTTCCAGCCGAGGTTCATAGCATCGCTTAGACCGGTATTGAGTCCCTGCCCGCCGAGCGGCGAATGAATATGCGCGGCATCCCCGGCGAGAAGCACACGGCCACTGCGATACGTTGTAGCCTGCCGAGCGCGGTCTGTGTAGCTTGACGCAACATCGACTGACGTGAGTGTGACGTCTGTGCCGGAGACGTGCCGCAGCACCGATTGCAGGGATTCGGCCGTGATCTCCTGGTTCCGATCGAAGGACGCGTCATCGAAGTCGATCATGCCGATACGCCCCGGGCCAGGACCGTAGATATACATGCCAGTTCGGGTCAGATTGAAACCGGGACGCAGCTTTTCCGGATCGGCAATTACCACCGATGCGGTGTAGCCGGTGAACTCAGGGTCAGTACCGGCGAACTCGAAGCTTGCCAATTTCCGCACGGTGCTTCTGCCGCCATCGCAGCCCACAAGCCACTTCCCCTCGAAGGATGCATCTCCTGCATGGACGGTCACGCGGTCCTCGGACTCTATGAAATCTGTAACCGCCACGCCGCGCTTTGTCGTGACGCCTAGTTTTTCGGCACGCTCGGCGAGCACCTCCTCGAGGCTTTCCAGGCTGATCATGCCGCCTGTCGTGCCGGGGCCGGGCACAATATATTTCTGCCCGGAGAAGTCGATTTTGTTGGCGTCGAGCATGATGCCGGCGAAATGGCCTGCGAAGCGCGGAGCGGAGGCCGGTGCATTCTCCATCCTGAAGCCCGGCCTCTCCACCGCATCCATCCAGGCCAGCGACGATCGGCGCACATCCGCAAGCATCCCGCGGCGATAAATGGCCTCAACGGATGGGAAATTCAGGCCCCGCATTCCATCCAGCCCTCTTTGAGCGGAGAGTGCGGATCTTCCATGCGCTCGAGGACGAGAGTCGATATCTGCCTCAGGCCAAGCTCGCAGGCGAGGAAGAGCCCGACAGGACCTCCGCCTGCGATCACGACGTCAAACGTCATTGCACTCTCCCGGTGTTCCAGGAATCAACTATTCCGGTGGCGCTGAAGAGCTGCCCGCCAGATCGCAGGCGCGCCATAGATACCAGCTCGCGACCGAGCGCCAGGGCTGCCACTTCTTTGCCCGGCGCAACATCACGTCCGCCTTGGGCAGGACCGCCGGCGTGATCGGGTTGCCCTTCGGAGGCCGCCCGAAGGTTAGCAAAAAGCCCTTGCGCACGCCGTAATCGCTCACCGGGAAGACATCGGGCCGGCCCAGCCGGAAGATCAGAAGCATCTCCACCGTCCACACGCCGATGCCGCGCACCGCTGTCAGCCGTTCCACGATCTCCGCATCCGGCATGCGGCGGATGTTCGCGAGCGACGGCACTGTGCCATCCAGCGTTTTTGCCGCCAGGTCGCGCAGCGCCTTCATCTTGTTCGCCGAGAGCCCGCAGGCGCGCAGCATCTCCTCCGGCGCGGCCAACAGGTGTTCCGGCTGCGGGTGAATGTCGCCGAATGCACGCAGCAGCCGGCTCAAAATGGCGAAAGCGGCCTTGCCGTGGATCTGCTGGTAGATGATCGACTCGACCAGCGCCTCGAATGGCGAGTGCTGGCTCTTCAGCCGCAGTGTGAATGGTCCAACGCGGCGAATCAGTTCGCCCAGCTTGGGATCGGCCGCGCTCAGTGCGGCAATCGCCTGCTCGCGGTCATAGCGCACACTACGGCGGCCATCGTTCATGATCGGCTAGAGTCTACTGCTTACCCGGCCGATTCAAATTTCGGTTAACCGTTGTGAAGCAAAATGTGGAAAGGAACCGAAAGTGGCAATCCGGCTCGGATGCAAAGCGAATGCGCGGTCTCATGCACATGCAAGAAGCGCAAAACAATGTTCATCGGGCGCAGTAACGTCAGCGGGATTATTACCCAGACAAGAAATGCTGATATATTCCTGCTTTGCCCCCTCATCGGTATTTTTCATATACGACTTGAGCGGTCGCAGATGGTTGATTGCAGTGGACGTTTAACTCCTCTCATTTGACGTAAGGGAATTAGGAACGGATCGATGGCGCAGATTTTTGACCGCAGCTCAAACGCGCTGGCGCGTATGAGCCTGATCCTGACGGGACTGATCGTAGTCGCTTTGGGAGTAACGCTGGACCAGTTGCAGCGTTCGCCATGGGTAACCCGACAGGGTCAACGGGCGGATCAGCCGGTACCCTTCAGCCACAAGCACCACGTGCAGGGCCTGGGCATTCAGTGCCAGTACTGCCACACCACAGTGGAGCGGTCCAGCTACGCCGGTATTCCCCCGACCAAGACCTGCATCAACTGTCACGCGCAGATCTGGACGAATGCGTCCCTGCTGGAGCCGGTCCGTCAGAGCTGGGCGACGGGAGAATCCATACGCTGGATTCGCGTCCATGACCTGCCCGATTACGTGTACTTCAATCACTCCATCCACGTGAACAAGGGCATCGGCTGTTCCTCCTGTCATGGCCGCGTCGATCTCATGCCGATCATGTACCAGGAGAACTCGCTGCAGATGGAGTGGTGCCTGAACTGCCACCGCAACCCGGCCGTGAATTTGCGTCCCACCAGCGAGGTCTACAACATGGCCTGGACCGGCCCGACGACGCGGAACCCGGTCTGGTGCGGAACCACCGGAGACAAAAACGGTACGCCCACCGCGCAAACCGTGAATTGCACGACCGTCAATCCGCAGCAGGTCGGGGCACGCACGGCATCATTGGACATGCTGCCTCCGACAGATTCCCCCGAGACCCACATGCTGGACATCGCTGCGCATCCCAATGGCGCCGCGGGCCCGACCGGCGCCGACAACGTGAGCTACACCAAGTTCACCAACCAGGAAGCGTTGGGGCAGTTCCTGGTGAAGCAATACCACATCCGCGATCCGCATGAGCTCAGCTCGTGCGAGACCTGCCACCGCTAGCCGATGGGCAGCCGGCGGGGATGAACGATGGACACTGAGAGCAAAGCCGAAACGATGGACACACAGGACGGAATGGTGGCGAAAGACACAGGGCTGACGGTGCTCGCACAGGATCAGCCGGTGACACAGGGCATGACCTTGGCGGCAGCCCGCGCCGAGCTCGATAGCAAAGCAGGCTGGCAGGGAGTCGATGATGCAGCCGCCCAGCCGAACTTCGGTCGCCGCATCGAGCAGGAGTTTCCCGCTCACGCCGGCGAATGGGTCGACCCGGTCTCGCGCCGCGGATTCATGAAGCTGATGGGCGCATCGCTGGCCATGGCCGGGCTTGCCGGCTGTACCAAGCAGCCCGATGAGCCGATCTATCCCTACGTCAAGGCTCCGGAAGATCTGATTCTCGGCAAGCCGAACTACTTTGCCACTGCATTTCCCTTCGCCACCGGCGCGCTGCCGCTGCTGATCAAGAGCGACGCCTATCGGCCCATCAAGGTCGACGGCAATCCCGAGCACCCGATGAGCATGGGCGGCTCCGATGCACTGAGCCAGGCCTCCCTGCTCGGCCTTTACGATCCCGATCGCTCCCAGCATGTGCTCTATCACCTGGAGACGACTTCCTTCTCCGATTTTCAGACTGCGCTGATCCGCGATCTGGCCAGCATGCCGGCCGGCCAGGGCCTTTACATCCTGAGCTCGACGATCACGTCGCCCACGCTTGCCGCCCAGTGGAAAGATATTCAGAAGCGGTTCCCGCAGGCCAGACTCATCCAGTACGACCCGGTCAATCGGGACTCCGCGCGCCGCGCCTCCAAAGCTGCCTTCGGCGATTTCTATGACGCGCAGTACATGGTCGACAAGGCCGACGTGATCCTCTCGCTCGACTCGGACTTCCTTTCCGGCATCACCCATCCGGGGTTCGTCAAGCTCTCGCGCGAGTATGCCAAGCGCCGCAAGCTCCTCGATCCGTCGATCGAGATGAACCGGCTCTATGCGGTCGAGAGCATGCCGACCACCACCGGTTTCAAGGCCGATCACCGGCTCAAGCTGCGGGCAAGCCGCGTAGCCGCTTACGCGCAGGCGATCGCAGCGGTTATAGGCGCGGGCTCGCATGCGGGTGCGGGCAACTGGGACGCCGAGCAGCAGGCGTTTCTTGCCGCTGTGGCCGCCGATCTCAAGGCGAACGCGGTCAAGTGTGTCCTCATTCCGGGCGAACAGCAGGCTCCGGAAGTCCATCTCGCCGCGATCGCCATCAACCAGGCGCTCGGCAATGTCGGTAAGACGGTGGTCTACACCGAAACTGTGCAGCCTCTGCCAAGCATCCAGCTTGACGATCTCAAGTCGCTGGTTGCCGACATGAATGCCGGCAAGGTGAAATGGCTGCTGATCCTCGATGCCAACCCGGTCTACACCGCTCCGGCTGATCTGAATTTTGCCGAAGCGCTTGGCAAAGTTCCGAAGAGCGTGCATCTCGGCAGCCATGTGGACGAAACGTCGCAGATTGCGCACTGGCACATCAACAGCGCGCACTATCTCGAGTCATGGTCCGACGCCCGCGCCTATGACGGCACACTTTCCGTCGTCCAGCCGATGATCGAGCCGCTCTATGGCGGCAAGTCCGCACACAACGTGCTCCAGACGCTACTCGATGATCCAACGAAGTCGGCCTTCGACGTCGTGCAGGCGAATTGGCAGCCGCAGCTTGCCGGGAAAGGCATTTTCGAAGACGCGTGGCGGAAGGTGCTCCACGACGGCTTCCTGGCAAACACCGCATTCACCCCAAAATCCCTGACGGCGAATGCCGGAAACCTGGCCACCCCGGCTCCGGCGGCCCCCAGTGAAGACTCGATCGAGATCGTCTTCCGCGCCGATCCTTCGATCTACGACGGCCGCTACTCCAACAACGGCTGGCTGCAGGAGCTGCCTAAGCCCATCGTGAACAATTGCTGGGACAACGCCCTCATGATGAGCGGTCCCACCAAGGTGAAGCTCTGCCTTGAAGAGAACGATGTGGTCGAGATCTCGCTGAATGGCCGCAAAGTTCTTGCGCCAGTGCTCTCGGTGCCCGGCCATCCGGACAATGCATTCACGGTGCACCTCGGCTACGGCCGCCAGCATGCAGGCCGCGTCGGTTCCGGCATGGGCTTCAACGCTTATGCGCTCCGCACCTCGGATGCTCCGCTGTTTGCCGCCGGCGCGACCGTGAAGAAGACCGGCGACGTCTGGGGCATCGCGGTTACGAAGAGCCACTACAGCGACGATCGCGGATCGATGGCTCTGCACGGCTCTGCCGAAACCGGCGACCTGCGTTCGCACTCGCTCGAAGGCGACGAAGCCATCACCCGCGGCATTGTCCGCTACGCCACGCTGGAAGAGTTCCGCAAGGAGCCGAACTTCGCCCACGAAAAGGGCGTCCACCCGGAAGATCCCGAGCCCGACAACAGCCTCTTCCCGAACTTTCCATATCCCAAGAATGCGTGGGGGCTTGCCGTCGATCAGAACTCCTGCGTCGGCTGCAATGCCTGCGTGATCAGTTGCTATGCGGAGAACAACATCCCGGTCGTCGGCAAGCACAACACCAAGACCGGCCGCGACATGCAGTGGCTTCGCATCGACACCTACTTCGAAGGCGATCTGCAGGCTCCGCGCGCGCACTTCCAGCCCATGATGTGCCAGCACTGCGAGAATGCGCCCTGCGAGCAGGTCTGCCCGGTAGGCGCCACCGTTCACTCGCCCGAAGGCCTGAACGTGATGATTTACAACCGCTGCGTCGGCACCCGCTATTGCTCCAACAACTGCCCATACAAGGTGCGCCGCTTCAACTTCCTGCTCTTCTCCGATTACGAAACCGAGAGCCTGAAGATGATGCGCAATCCCGATGTCACGGTACGCAGCCGCGGTGTCATGGAGAAGTGCACCTACTGCCTGCAGCGCATCGCTGCGGCGAAAATCGAAGCTGACAAGGAAAACCGCGAGATTCGCGACGGCGAGATCGTCACCGCATGCCAGCAGGCCTGCCCCACCGAGGCCATCGTTTTCGGCAATATCAACGACAAGAACAGCAAGGTATTCAAGATTAAGAATCAGCCACGCAACTATGGCGTGATCGCCGATCTGAATACCCGTCCGCGCACCACCTATATCGCAGAAGTCTTCAACCCGAACCAGGCATTGGCGCCCGAGCGCAGCTAGCGAGACACAGGAAACATGGCGACCAGAGACTTATCGACAAACGATCCGATGCTGGACCCGATCACCGGCGAGGTGGTGGTCATTGCGCCCGGACATTCCTTCAAGTCGGTCACGGAGAAGCTTTCCCGCATCGTCTTGACCGCTCATACGCCGGTGGGTTGGTTCCTCGGCTTTCTGGTGGCCGGAGGCGTTGTCATGCTCCTGCTCACCTGCCTGACGTGGCTATTCCTGAAGGGCGTTGGCATCTGGGGTATCGACATTCCGGTCGGCTGGGGTTTCGCCATCGTCAACTTCGTGTGGTGGATCGGTATCGGCCACGCGGGAACGTTGATCTCGGCGATTCTGCTGCTTTTCAAACAGACCTGGCGCAACTCCATCAACCGCTTCGCCGAGGCCATGACGATCTTCGCTGTGGTCTGCGCCGGCATGTTCCCGCTGATCCACACGGGCCGGCCCTGGCTGGGATATTGGCTCTTCCCGTATCCCAACTCCATGAATGTCTGGCCGCAGTTCCGGTCGCCGCTTCTGTGGGACGTCTTCGCGGTCTCGACTTATGCCACGATCTCGGTGGTCTTCTGGTACATCGGCATGATTCCCGACTTGGGAACGTTGCGCGATCGCGCCAAGACGCCCGTCGGCCAGTACTTCTACGGCCTGATCTCGCTTGGCTGGCGCGGGTCAGTACGGCACTGGATGCGGTATGAGACGGCTTCGCTGCTGCTGGCGGGCCTGTCAACGCCGCTGGTGCTCTCCGTCCACACCGTCATCAGCTTCGATTTCGCGGTGGCCATCCTGCCCGGCTGGCATACGACGATTTTCCCGCCCTACTTCGTCGCCGGCGCTGTCTATTCCGGCTTCGCCATGGTCATCACGCTGGCGATTCCGATCCGCAAGTTCTATCACCTGGAAGATCTGATCACGATTCGCCATCTGGACAACATGGGCAAGGTGATGCTCACGACCGGCTGGATCGTCGCCTACGGCTACGGGATGGAGCTCTTCATGAGCTGGTTCTCAGGCAGCCACTGGGAGTACTTCGCGTTCTGGAACCGCCTCTTCGGGCCGATGGGCTGGAGCTACTGGCTGCTGATCACTTGCAACATCGCGCTGCCGCAGCTCATGTGGTCGCGCTATGTGCGCACGAATGTCAGCCTGATGTTCATCATGTCGCTCATCGTGAACACGGGTATGTGGCTCGAGCGCTTCGTGATCGTCGTGACCAGCCTTACCCGTGACTATCTGCCATCCTCCTGGGGAACCTTCCGGGCGACCCGCTGGGACTACGGCACGTTCATCGGTACGCTGGGACTGTTTACCTTCCTGTTCTTCCTGTTTATTCGCTTCCTGCCTATGATTCCCATCTCGGAAATTCGCCTGTTGTTGCCCCAGGCGAAGGTGGGACCTCAACCGGAAGCTGCACACGAGGCTGGTGACTGATGCCATTTCCTGAGGGTATCTACGGCCTGCTGGCCGAATTCGATTCCGCCACGTCGCTCACCGCGGCCGCGGGAACGGCGTACAAAGACGGCTGGCGCCGCCTGGACTGTTACACGCCCTATGCCTGCGAAGAGGCTGCCGAGGCCATCGGCTTCCATCGCAACTACGTGCCCATCATTACGCTGGTGGGTGGGCTGATGGGCTGCTTCGCGATGTTTCTTCTGGAGACCTGGATCAGTGTCTGGTCCTATCCATTGAACATCGCCGGTCGCCCCTACTACTCGTGGCCCGCTTTCGTCGTGCCGGCGTATGAATGGACGATCCTCTGGGCCGGTCTCACTTGCGCTTTTGGCATGCTCGCCATGTGCGGACTGCCCGCGCCCTACCATCCGCTGTTCAATGCGCCCAACTTCCGCACCGGCGCGTCAAGCGACAAGTTCTTCCTGTGCCTCGAAGCGCGCGACCCTAAGTTCACTCTCGCCGAATCGCGGGCCTATCTCGAAGCGATGCATCCGGTTTCGATCGTGGAGGTGGAGTATTAACCCGAGGAACACAGATCGCCTCCGCGGCTCGCGCGTGCATCTCCGCCAGGGAGCAGGCCTGTGCGCTGCTGCTGTCATGCTGCTCATCGCCGGCTGCCGACAGGACATGCACGATGAGCCCAAGTTCTTCCCGCAGCGTGGAACAACCTTGTACCCCGACGGCCGTTCCGTTCGCCCCCAGGTGACCCACACGGTCGCGCGGGGGCAGGAGAATTTGAGCGACTTCTACCACACCGGTCTTCAGAACGGACAGGAGATCGATGCTCTGCCATTCCCGGTCTCGATGTCCGTGCTCGAGCGCGGGCAGGAGCAGTTCAATACCTACTGCAGTCCGTGCCACTCGCGCGTCGGCAACGGCGCAGGCATGATCGTCGAGCGCGGATACCGGCCGGCGAGCAACTTCCACGATGCCAAGCGGATGGCCGAGCCGTTGAGCCACTACTTCTACGTGATCTCCCATGGCTACGGCGCCATGCCCGACTACGCGGCCCAGGTGCCGACCGCGGATCGTTGGGCGATCGCGGCCTACATCCGCGCGCTGCAGTTAAGCGACAATGCCCGGCAGAGTGATGTGCCGGCGGGCATCGCCGTCCAGCAGTTAGGCGAGGTCGCGCAGCAGCAGGGGCTGCCGGCAAGCTTTGCGCAACCCTGGAAGATGCCTGACAGCGCGGTTTATCCCACGCCTCCCGGCCCGGACGCACCGGGAATGGCCCCGGCCGAGAACATCACGACGCCGGTCACGAGCCGGCATCCGGCATACCAGCTTGAAAATGGGGATAGCTTCAATACCCCCAATCCGCCGACCAACCCTTCGGCCTACAAGGGCATGCAGCCTGGCGTTGTCCCGCCGCCGGCAAGTGGAGTGAAGTGAGGATAGGAACACGGTGACGAACGGATACAGTTACGGAACACATGCACTGACCGGAGACCTGGCCGCGCCGCCCGCGCTGATGGCGAAATGGCGTCGCCGCGCGCTGGTCTTCGGCGCTGTCTTCACCATCCTGGCCGTGATCCTGGTGGTGCTGGCCGAGGTGATGGAGCACGACGGCTTCGTCCACCTGCTCACCTCCTGGCTCATGGGATCCATGCTTTGCTGGGGCTTTTCCCTCGGCGGCCTGGCGCTGCTGATGGTGCAGTACTGCTCCGGCGGTAAGTGGGGACTACTCATCCGCCGCCCGCTTGAGGCCATGAGCCGCACCCTCTGGCTCTCAGCGCTGATGTTCGTGCCCATCTTGGTCTTCATGAAGAAGATCTATCTCTGGGCGCGCTACAGCAATCCATCGGAGGTCGCGCAGGCACTCAGCCAGGGATTGATCGATAAAGCGCAGGCGCACGCGCTGAACTGGAAGCATCCCATGTTCAGCCCGGTGAGCGTGGTGGTGCAGCTCGTCATCTGCTTCGCGATCTGGTTCCTCTACGTGATCCTCATGAACCGCTGGTCCCTCCAGCGCGATGCCGATCCGGACCCCGATGTGCCGTACTGGCAGAAGAAGTTCGAGAACATCAGCGGCTTCGGCATTGTGGTCTACTCCATCACGCTTACGGCGCTGGTCCTCGACCTGGTCATGTCCACCAACATCACCTGGTTCTCCACCATGTACGGGCTGAACTATCTGGTGGGCCAGGGCTACGCGGTTCTCGCGCTCTCGGTTGTGACGGTTGTGGCGCTCTCGCAGGCGGAGCCGATGAAGCGGGTCCTGCGGGTAGTCGAACAGCACGATCTCGGTAAGCTGATGTTTGCCTTTGTCATGCTGAACATCTACCTCAACTTCTCCCAGTTCCTGATCATCTGGTCAGGCAACCAGCCGGAGGAGATCAGTTGGTACCTGGACCGCATCCGCGGCCACTGGGGCGTGATGTTCACCTTCGACTTCATCTTCCATTGGCTCATTCCGTTCTCCCTGCTGCTCTCGCGCGACATCAAGCGCAACAAGCGCCGCATGATTGGCCTTGGCCTATGGATGATCTTCGCCCGCTACTGGGACATGTTCATGCTCATCGAGCCGAACTTCTCTCCACGCCATCTGCACTTCTCTATCGGTATCCTTGAATACATAGCGGTGCCTGGCGCAATGATCTCCTTCTGGGTAGTCGCTTACCTGCGCGAGCTCGGCAAACGGCCGGTGGTGCAGACGAACGATCCGCATCTGGCAGAAATTCTGGAGCCCGAACATGCACACGCCTAATCCTCCGGAACAGAACCCGCACGGCCTGACACCGACCGGCTACAACGCGCCGACGCCCGGCTACGAGACCTCGGACGTCAAGGTCGGCGGCATCGTTGTCTTCCTGGTTTCGCTCTTCGTTTTCCTGATCATCTTCTTTGTCTTCTGCTTCGGCATGGGCAAGGTCATCAATAACGCGCTCGTCAAGCATGACGGTCCGCCGAACAAGTGGAACAACCTCCAATATTCGCCCGAGGGTAAGGGCAAGAACCTGGAATCGAACGCGGTGCTCGAGCAGCAGCAGCTTCGCGCTATGACCGCGCGCTTCCCCACTCCACAGCTTCAAATGGATGACGGAGACCAGGATGTGGTCGATCTGCACGCCCGCGAGGACCTGATCCTGGATCACTACACCTGGGTCAACCGGCAGCAGGGCACTGTGCGCATTCCCATCGGCCGAGCCATGGAGCTCATCGCGCAGCGCGGTTTGCCGGTTGCGAACGCGGTCTCGAATGAGCCGCTGATGACCGCCGATACCAGGCCGGAGATCACCGCGCCGCTGACCAACGGCTTCGCCCGTACCGGGTACGAACAGGAGCTCGAAGTGAAGCAGTCGCGCCAGCAAGAGGAGAAGCAGAGGGAAGCCGGCACGGGCGAGCAGGCCCATCTGGCTCCGGTGCATCCGTAACGAATGAAAAGAGAGGAGCAGATGCAGCAGCGCGCACCATCGACGGAACACGAAACGCCCGCACCGGCCATCGCCCGGCTGCGTCGCGCGTTCGCGGCCGTGTGCCTGCTTATGCTCTGCTCGCTCAGTGCTGCCCACGCGCAGGTCTCGCCTGTAGGCGAGAAGCAGATGGGCGAACCGGCCGACGATAAGTTGCCGACTGTCCTGCATGGCGTCGACATCCAGCAGCACCTGAACCAGCAGCTCCCACTCGACGCCACATTCCTCGACGAGACCGGCAAGACCGTGAAGCTCGGCCAGTATTTTGACGGCAAGCATCCCGTCCTGCTCGCACTCGTCTACTATCGCTGCCCCATCCTCTGCTCGGAAGAGCTGAAGGGACTCACCGGGGCGCTGGAGATGGTCAGCTATCAGCCGGGCAAGGACTTCCAGATCGTCGCCATCTCGATTGATCCCTCCGAGACGCCCGCCATTGCCGCTGCGAAGAAGCGCGAGTACGTCGCCTATTACGGGCATCCGGCGAGCGCTCCCGGCTGGCACTTCCTCACTGGCCAGCAGCCGGCAATCGATGCAGTCGCGAAGGCGACCGGCTTTGGCTACAAGCGCATGCCCGGGCCCGACGGCAAGAACAATCAGTTTGCGCACGCCAGCGCGATCCAGATCGTCACACCGGATGGCCGGATCGCTCAGTACTACCTCGGAGTCGAATATTCGCCGCAGGACCTTCGGCTTGGTCTTATTGAGGCCTCGCACCACAAGATCGGAACGCCGGTCGATAAAATTCTGACCTACTGCTACCGTTACGACCCGACACTCAACCGGCACAGCCTGCTCATTGCGCGCATCGTTCAGGCCGCGTGCCTTCTGACAGTTTTGATTTTAGGCAGCTACATGATTGTGATGTTCCGCCGGGACGTGAAGAGCAGCCGGGCCATTGGCAACCAGCAACACTCAGCAAAGGCTTAACGCTACAAAACCGCGCCCGCGACGGCAGGTTTAGGAAAAGGAACGCAGGTAAAGGGAACGATGCATTTTATCAGTCCAGTCCTTTGGCAATTCTTGGTCAAGTGGCTCACCGAGTTCGCGCTGTTTCCGCCGGAAGCTTCGGCGATTGCGCCATACATGGACGCCTTTTACTTCTTCCTGCTGCTGATCTCACTGGTCGGCCTGGTGCTGGTCGGCCTCATGGTTGGCGCCTTCTCCATCATGTTCCGCAAGGAGAAGAATCCCCAGGCGACCCACATTGAAGGCTCCACGCTGCTTGAGGCCACCTGGACCATCATTCCCCTGGCACTGTTCATGGTCTGCTTCGTCTGGGGCGCCTTGCTCTACTTCCGCATCTACAACCCGCCCACCAATGCGATGAACATCTACATCGTCGGCAAGCAGTGGATGTGGAAAGCGGAGCATCCCGGCGGCCAGCACGAGATCAATGCGCTCCACATTCCCGTCGGCCGCGACGTGCAGCTCACCATGATCTCGCAGGACGTCTTCCACAGCTTCTCGATTCCCGCCTTCCGCGTAAAGCGCGAAGCAATTCCGGGCCGCTACACCACCGTTTGGTTCGAAGCCACCACACCCGGCACCTACCACCTCTTCTGCACCCAGTACTGCGGCACTGACCACTCGCACATGATCGGCGACGTAGTCGTGATGACACCCG
>DASVAI010000171.1:0-8553 GCA_036376445.1 Acidobacteriaceae bacterium | reverse complement strand
GGAGAAAGGGCCTTCGTCCTTCGATGTGGGGCATACGTTCACGCTGAGCGTTGCGCAGGACCTGCAGCTGGAGCGCGCTGCGTGGCTGGATGGTGTGAGCCGAAAGGTGACGAAGGGCTGGGAGCTGCTGAGTATTTCGAGTATCTCGAGCGGCGTGCCGTTCACCGTCTACTCGGGGATTCAGCAGACCGGCGCGGGTTCATTCGGGGTTGACCGGCCGGACCAGATCGGCAGGCCGCATCTTTCGACCGCACGCGCGAAGCGCGAGGACTACTTCGGACTCGGCGATCGCAATGCTTCTTACTTCTCCGTGCCGATTCATCTGCCGGGCGGAAGCGGTCCAAACTCCGGACAGTTCGGGACGCTCTCGAGAAACAGCTTCCGCGGGCCGGCGTTCTATAACTTCGATTTTTCGCTGATCAAGGACACGCCGATCGGACGGCGGAGTAACGGATCGGAACTGACGATCCTGCAGTTCCGCTCGGAGTTCTTCAACATCTTCAATATCGTGAACATGGGGTTGCCGGCGAACACGCTGGCAGGGTCGGGCTTTGGCGTGATCAGCCGGACAGCGGGCAATTCGCGGCAGATTCAGTTCTCTTTGAAGCTGCTCTATTGATGCGAAGCTTAGTTTGAGAACCAGACGACAGAGCCACGCTCGAGCGTGGGCAGGCGGAAGAGTTCGGCCGAGCCTGCGTTCGCGCCTTTCACGATAGACTCCGTGCCAAGGAACGGCAACACGTGCATGCGCGATCCCCATTGCGCCGGGACGTGAATGGTGATGCCGGACTGAGATATCGGGGTGGCTATCTCGCCCGCTTTTAGTCCGCTGAAGTTCGCAAAAAAGATATAGTTCGTGTCTTTGACCGCGGCGGCATGTGCAACGACATCCTTCGATCCGACTATCTCGATTCCGGATTGATCTTTTATGGCGCGAAGCAATCCCTGTTCATCGGAGGAATGGGTGACGTCGAAATTTGCGCCTGCACGCTGGAGATACTCTCGCTCGGGAGCCGCAGGAAAGCGAACGGCCTCGGCAATGTCGTCCAGCTTGGAATCCGGCGTGCCGGTAAGAACGAGATTTGTGCCTTGCTGCTGCATGCGATGGATGGCGGAAGATTCCTCACTGCTGAGGGTGCGCACATCGGGAAGGACGAGTGTGCTGCCGTGAAAGTCCGCGAGGGTGCGGGGTGTCACGATCGTGAACTGGATATGCTGCTGGAGGAGAAGTAACAAAATGCCACGATAGGACGCAATGTATTCGCCAGGAAAGTAGTTGCGTGTTGTATCGGAGAAGTAAACACCTATCGTCGCGACGGGAGTGCGGGGCGCGCTGAAAATGGATTCATGCTGCGCGACCCAGTGGAATATTTCGGAGCGCGTAGACATGTCGTTGGAGCCGGACATGACATGGCCCTTTGCATCCCAAAGGTTTGCGCCGGCCATCAGCTCCGACATGGCAAGATTGAGCATGGCGTCGCGCGGTTTAACATTCGGCGCGCCATCCCACGAGTAATTGAGGATCCATGTAGCGCGATCGCCGGCGAAGGCGCGAAAGCTGCGCAGGCCGATCTGGTACATCATCCAATCGAAGGGCGTGCGCGATGCGGCGGTGTGATCGTCTCCGCCGCCGAATTCGTACTCATGTGCGATGGCGTCGACGTGAGGATAGATCTGATAGACGTCGGCACCGACGCGTGGAGCTTCCTCTTCGATACCGGGATATATCTCCGGGATGAGTGAGATATCGGGATTGACCGCGGTGGCATTGGCGCGAATCTCGATGAGAAAGTCGGTGATGGTGCGGATGCGGAAATCGATCCACTTGCGAAAGCCGGGATCCTGGAAGTCGCCGACTTTGACGTCGCGGCGGGCATCGAGGCCGGTCGCGCGGCGGAAGGCGGCGACCGTGGCGTCATCGAAGCTCGCCCAGCTCGTCTCCCAGCCGGTGAAGTGCGTCATCCAGTACGGTATGTCGACATAGATGCCGTCGATACCGGTGGCTGCGATCTGGCGGACACGCTGCATGTAGAGCGCGCGCCAGTCTGCTGCATAGGGGCTGATCCACGCATCCTCTTCACCGGGTCTGATCCAGAATGCCGCCTTGTTATCAAAGATGGCGGGCTTCCCATTGATATCGCGCTGCAGCCACTGCGGATGATCCTTTGCGAGCGTGTGCTGCCCCGACGCGTTCAGAGAGATGCACTCCGTGCCGGCGATATAGACATAGGCCTTGTTGTTCGCTTTGTGAGCGGCAACGGCTACGCGGCGAATCGCTTCCAGCTTTTCGTCCGGATTTAGCAGGCTTTCGTAGCGACCGGGAATATCGTTATCGACTTCGATGCCGTAGACGCCACTGGCCTGGGCCTGGCGAACGATGGCCTCCGCATTGTTGATGGTGAGCGGATAGGCAGCGATGCGCACGCGATGCAGCCACTCGCGACCGGGACCGTCGAATGACTGCGGAGCCTGCGCCCGCAGGCCCCATGCTGCGAACAAAAGAATCGCCAGAACCCGTTTCATCGGCACGGCTCAGAACTGGTAACGCACGCCGAATTGGGTATGGCGCGGTGTGTAGCCTGCTGCAGTGGAATTCACGAGGCCGAAGCCGGGATCCTGATACGCGAAGACCGGGAAGGCGAAACGCGGCGTGTTCGTAAAGTTAAAGAAGTCAGCGTGCAGTTCTAACGGGTTCTCGTGAACGACCGTGATGTTCTTGGAGAATGAGACATCGAAATTGTGGATGCCGTCGGCGCGGATGTTGGAGAAGTAACGCGGCGCGTTGCCGGCCTGCTGGTCGCCTGGGTCCGCAAAGCAGCCGGCGTTGAGATACGGCTGGTCGCTGAAGGCGGCGCGGTGCACGCTGATGCCGGTGAGCACCTGGCGGCAGACAACGTCGGGTCGCTGATTTCCGTCGGCGATGCGGGGATTGGCCATGCTGATGGGCATGGGCTGGCCGGTCTGAAAGGTGAAGGTGGTGGAGCCTTGCCAGCCGCCGACAACGATGTCGAGGGCGTGGTTCATATTGCTGCCGATGGCACGGCCCCGGCCGAAGGGCAGTTGTGCAACGACAGCAGTCACGAAACGGTTGGTCGCGTCGTTGGCGCTGATCGACCACTCGGCACCGAGATTGTCGAGCTCCTGCGGATTGCCGCTGTCTAGATTTCCGACAAACGCGTTGAAGCCGGTAGAAGAGTTATCTTGGGCTTTTGCCCAGGTGTAATTGCCTTCGAAGGAGAGATATTCGTTTGCTCGCTTCTGGAAGCGCACTTGCAACGAGTTGTACCAGGAGACGGCGGCGAGCAGCGGCAGGCCCTGGAACGACCCGTCGAATTGCGGATAGGGGCGAAGCAGGTTGATTTGCGGAATCTGCGGATCACCATAGCGGGACTCAGGCTCGTTGAAGACGCCGCCTGGCTCATTGAATAACGGGGCGAATGGGTTGTCGACCAGGTTGCTGAGATAGTTGCTGTCGAACTGCCGCCGCAAAACAGACGGAATGAAGTTGCGATTGCTGGTGCTGTTGTATCCGCCCCAGGGGAGATGGGTGCTGCGGTTGGCGGAGTAGTCGATGCCGATTACGACCTGCCAGGGAAACGCCTGCTGGATGCCCAAATTCCACTGGTAGATCTCCGCATTGCGCGCCTTCTCGTAATTGAGATTGTTGCCATTGGAGAGTCCCCACTCGGCTAACTTGCCGTATTTTTTGCCTTGCGGATCCTGAATGCCGGTGGGGAATGGATTTTCCAGCGTGGCGTAGCGATGGACATAATTGTCCTTGGTGAAGAAGACCGAGGGCGCGCTGGCGAATGCCGTGCCGGGATATTGAAAGTTGGTGGCAACGTTCATTCCGTAGTAGACGCCGAAGCCGCCGCGCACCACGGTCTGATTGTTGACCTGGTAGGCGAAACCGACCCGCGGCGCGAAGTTGTTGCGGTCGACAGGAATATTTCGCTGCGAGTTAGAGGCGAAGACCGTGGTGCCCAGCAGAGGGCCGTGCCCGGGGATGCTGACACCGCTGCTGGCGGTGAAGTCGCTGAACTGCTCGAGGTTGTGACGCTCCGTGTAGGGCGTGCTCCATTCATAGCGGAGCCCTAGATTCAGCGTGAGCTTCGGATTGATCTTCCAGTTATCCAGCCCGTAGAACGCTGTCTCGCGCGATAGATCGGCGACAGCGCGAGTTACTGTGATGCTTCCGCTGTCTCCATAGCCAATCAACATGTTAGCGAAGGAGTTGCCCTGTACACCGTTGTCGGTGTCGTAAGGCGTGGCAGAGCTGACGGTGGGATCGAAGCTGAAGAGTCCGGTGGGGTAATTCGGCTGGAAGAAGTTGTTGTAGAAGAGGCGCTGCTCGCCGCCGAATTTGATGCTGTGGCGACCACGCGTCCAGGAGAAGGCGGATGAATAGTTGAGCAGCGTATGGGCGAACTTTGTATCGACGCAGCATTGGCTGAAAAGTGGCGTGAAGCGGGAGTAGTCACCATTTTGGTTCGGCAGAATGGCCGGCATCCGGGAGATGCCGTTTTGGTTGAGATAGGAAGGAAAGCCGAACGTGCTCGGATCGGGGGTCTTGGAGAAACTGGGCTGCGCGACGCGATCGACGCCGAAGTGGCTTACCCAGAGTGTTTTGGGCGTAGGGCTGAAGGTGTACTCGATGCCGTCGTTATAGACGTCGGTGGTGAAGTTTATGCCGTCGTTGAAGACATCGTCGAAGAAGACAGTGGGAGTATTGCCGTTGCCGTGCAGGAAGCTGTAGCGCAAGTTGAGACGAGAGCGCTCGCTGAAGTTCTGATCGAGTTTCACGTCGAACTGCACGCTGTTGTCGCCGGAGATAATGACGTCGCGATAGTTGTTGGTGCCGACGCCGGGGTCACCGGCCTGATTGGGTTTGGGGTAGTAGTTGAGGAGCTTTTGGCCGATAGGATCGATTTCGGCTTGAGGGATCTTATTGCCGGTATAGGGCGTTCGTGTGCCATCCGCCTGCGTGGTGAAAGGATCGAAGATCTGATTGAGGGCGAGGTTTCCGTCCTGATCAAAGGTGTAGGTATTCGAGAAGTCGCCGGCTCGTTCCGCAGCGGTGGGCACGGTGGCGGTGATGTTGACTGGGGCGCGATCGCGAATGATCTCGAGGTCGGCGAAGAAGAAGGTGCGGTCGCGGCGAATGGGGCCGCCGACGGCAAAGCCGTATTGATCGCGTTGGTGATCGGGGACGGGGCCGCTGTTGAAGAAGTCGCGCGCGTCGAACGCGGCGCGCTGGCCATACCACCACGCGCTTCCATGGAAGTTGTTGGTACCCGACTTCATGACAGTGTTGACGACGGTGCCGCCGTTGTTGCCGTACTCTGCGGAGAAGCTGTTGTTCTCCACCTTGAACTCCTGCAGCGCCTCGACAGAAGGCTGATAGTAGATACCTGTCGTGCCGCCTTCGCCCTGTTCGGGAGCGCTGGTCAGGTTTCCGTCGAGGCGGATTTCGGCGGTAGCGTTGCGCTGGCCGTTGGAAACAAAGTTAGTCCCCTGAGGATAGTTGTCCTGCACGCCGGCGCCGGTGGTTTCGGTTACACCTCCCGCGAGAAAGGTGAGGCCGAAGGGATTGCGACTTTCGAGCGGAATCTGCACCAGGTATTTGCTGCCGACATCGGTGCCGAGCGCAGCGCTATCGGCGTCGAGCAGGACCGGGACTGCGCTGACGGTGATGTTGGAGGCGACCGAGGCAGGCTTGAGCGTCACGTTGAGAGTGGCCTGCTGATTGACCGTGAGAGCGATGTTGTCCTGTTCGGTGCGTCCGAACCCTGACGCGGCGACGAGCATTTTGTAGGTAGCCGGTGGAAGCGCAGGGAAGCTGTATTCGCCGCGGCCGTCGCTTACGGTGTTGTGCGCGACATTGGTGGCGACATCGGTGAGTGTGATCCGCGCCTGTGCGATGACCGCGCCGGTGGGATCGGCGATTGTGCCGCGCAGGCCCGCTTCGTTGATGGACTGTGCACACGCGGAGAATGACAGCGCGGCGACGACGGCTGCAATGACAACGATCCGCATCTTGCCCCCCAAATGCCTGAACCAGGCTGAGCTATTCCGATTTGCTGTTTTTTATTGTTATTTATTTCGTATAGCCGCCTTTTGTATCCCTTTTAATGAGGGTTGTCAAGACGCGATACGCTCAGGCGACTGGCGGAGCGCAAGAAGCGAGAAGCCGCACATCGTGGTGCGGCAGTTTAGACCAGCGTGACAACGATGCCCATGGCGCGCAGGGCTTCTTCGGCATCCTTGGGCAGATTCTGATCGCTGATGAGGTGATGAACCGCCGAGAGAGGCACGATGCGCGAGAGGCTGCGGCGGTCGAACTTGCTGGAGTCGCAAACAGCCACCACGTGGCGGGCTGCTGCCACCATGGCGCGATTCACGCGAGACTCGAGGAAGTTGGGGGTGGTGATTCCTGCTTCGAGATCGAAACCGTCGACACCGAGAAAGAGAACGTCGGCGTGCATCTCCTTGAGGTTGTCTTCGGCAAGAGGGCCGACCAGGGAGAAGGAATTCTTTCGCATGGCGCCGCCGACGAGGATCACCTCAAAGTCCGTTCCGGCGAGTTCTGCGGCGATATTCACCGCATTAGTAATGACAGTGAGGTGGCGGAAGCGCTTCAGCCGCTCGGCTACCGCGGTGGTTGTGGTGCCGGAATCGAGGATGATGCACTGCCCTTCCTCGACCATTTTTGCGGCCGCGGTGGCGATTCGTTCCTTTTCGTGGAAGTTCCGCTTCTGTTTTTCCTGCAGGGTGGGGTCGATGAGCGTGCTGGACTGGATGCGCAGCGCGCCTCCATGGGAACGCTGGATGACGCCTTTCGATTGGAGATAATCAAGGTCTTTGCGGATGGTGATCTGCGAGATGTTCAGTTGCTCGGAGAGATCGCTGACCAGGGCGCGCCCCTGCTTCTGAATGAGTTCCAGGATGTGCTGCCGCCGCTCATCGATGAGCATCTCCGGCCGGCTGCCGGCCTTCGTCTTTGACCTGTTCCGCATGGAGGTCAACTCCCGTCTTTCGATCCGGCTTTCGAACGATCCTAAAACATAACATCTGTATCACATCGCTGCCCTGTTACGTATCCAGTCCGGCGAGCGGATCGGCATCGGTTCCCTGCTGCTTGCGCCGCAGCCAGTAGATCGCGATACCGAAGAGGAGCCAGACGGAACCGAGAATCTGAGCATTGTGCCCAAGATTGAGCCAGATGAATCCGCTGATGAGCAGGCCGAGAAGCGGCGCCAAAGCGGGCAGGCGAACCTTCTCCGTTGAGCGGTATTTGTAGTGGACCAGCGCAGCGGCGTTCACCCCCATGAAGGCAATGAATGCGCCGAAGTTGAGCATCTCCGCTCCTTTGCCGTAGGTGAGCAGAAATGCGCCGATGAGGGTGCACACGCCTACTAGCAGCACGTTGTTACGCGGGATGGCGGTGCGACGACTGAGGACGCCGAAGATGCTGCGTGGCAGCGCATTGCTGCGCCCCATGCCGTAGAGGAGGCGCGCCGCGCCGAACTGCGCGGCAATGCCGGAGCCCATGTTCGCGATGAGCAGGGTTGCATTTAGCAGATGGAACAGGAAGCGGCCGCCGATTCGCTGGGCGACATGGACGTAGGCTGTGTCGACGGTTGCATTGTCGAACGGCGCGCGGAAGGGCCATGCCAGTTGCGCTACGTAGACCTCGACTGCAGAGAGGATGCCGATGAGGAGGCAAGTGAACACGGTGCCGAGCATGATGTTACGGCGCGGGTTCTCGACCTCTTCCGACATGGTGGAGATCCCGTCAAAGCCGATGTAGGTGAGCACCGCAATCGATGTCCCGCGGAAGAGATGCGTGGCGGAGAAATGTGAGGGATCGTAGAACGGGACGAGCCATTCGCCGCCGATGGGCCGCGCGACGAAGGTCAGGTATCGAATGGCATAGGCGAGAAAGACAACGACGACTAATCCCATGAAGCCGGCGAGGACGGCGTTCACATTTCCGGAACCGCGCACGCCGAGAAGATTAAGCGCGGTGAAGAGAATGACGAAGGAGAGAATCCAGGTGGCGTGGGGAATGCCGGGGAGAATGTTGTGCGCGGCATCGCTGCACCAGATGGCGCAGATGATGGGATTGAGGAGATAGTCCATGAGCATGGACCAGCCGACAACGTACCCGGCCATGGGATGGAGCTCCTTGCCGACGTACGTGAAGGCCGAGCCCGCGCTGGGATAGACGCGCGCCATGCGCCCATAGCTGATGGCAGTGAAGAGCATGGCGACCATGGCGATGAGGATGGTAGAGACGACGTGGCCGCGGGCTTCGTTGAAGACCACACCATAGATGCCCATGGGCGCCGTGGGCTGGATGATGATGATGCCGTAGACGATGAGGTGCCACAGCTTGAGCGAGCGCTTGAGGTGCGGCGCGGCGCCGGCGGATTGGAGCGTATCTGGCTCAGCGGCCATTTGCCCTCGGCAGGAGTTCGGGATGCATGGAGTGTGCCGCCATTGTCACCAGAGCACAGGGCCGCCCGCAAGGGACGCTTTCCATGAATGTGC
>DASVAI010000165.1:0-14340 GCA_036376445.1 Acidobacteriaceae bacterium | reverse complement strand
CGCGGCATCAGACAATAACAGCATCATCTTCCGGAGCGAAGCACATGGCAAAGCAGCCCACGTCCGTCGCCAGCAATTGCGGTTGGCGCAGCCACACCCGCTACCTCGAGTTCCACACCCGCAAGCGCTACGAGATGGTCCACATCACGGACGAAGTCGAACGCATCGTCCGCGACAGCGGCGTCGACGACGGCCTCTGCTTCGTCTCGCCCATGCACATCACTGCCGCCATCTACGTGAACGACAACGAGAGCGGTCTCATCCAGGACATCGGCGAATGGCTCGAGCAGCTCGCACCCGCGAAGCCGGACTATCGTCATCACCAGACCGGCGAAGACAATGCCGACGCGCATCTCAAAGCGCTGCTGCTGCACCACGAAACCACGCTGCCCGTAACCGGCGGCCATCTCGATCTCGGCACCTGGCAGCGCATCTTCTACGCCGAATTCGATGGACACCGCACGAAGCGCGTCATCGTGAAAGTGCTGGGCGTGGGTAAACACATCGAAAAGTAACTCAAAATGATCATTCCTGCCGGGCAGGCATAAAGTTACCGATGCCCTTGCCGATAAATGGTTCAGCCAGAGAGGGCCCGAAAGCGCAGGCTCTGGCAGAACGGCTCCTGCCGCCGCAGTTCGGTGGCGAGAGCCCCGAATTCAGCATCAACAGGAGCCGATCATATGTCACTGGGTGTATTGAACAATATCGCCGCCACTTATGCTGCGAACAACCTGAGCAACACGCAGACCAGCCTGCAGAACGTGCTCACGCAGCTCTCTTCCGGTTCGCGCATCAATTCCGGCGCGGACGACGCCGCCGGCCTCTCGCTGGCCAACGGCCTGCAGGCCAACCAGTCGGCTCTCACCCAGTCGGCCAGCAACGTGAGCCTGGGCGTCGGCCTGCTGCAGACCGCCGATGGAGCGCTCTCGCAGGTGTCCAATCTGCTGAACCGCGCTGTCACCCTGGCCACCGAAGCCGGCAACGGCACGCTGAACGCAACCCAGAGCGCAGCGGCGAACCAGGAATACAAATCGATCCTTGCCGAAATCAACAACATCGGCGCGACCACCACATACAACGGCAACGCGGTCTTCGGCGCGTCGGCCTCCATCTACACCAGCGATGGCACCGCGACCGGTACTTCGGTGGATACGCTCACCATCGCCGCGCTCAGCAGTTCTTCGGTCGGCGATGCCAACGGAAGCATTACCTACACGGCCGCCGCGGGCACGACACCGGCCACCATCTCCTACACCGCGGGCGCCGGCGCAACCGATCACGTCGATCTGTCCACCACAGACCTGACTTCGGCGGCCAATGCGCAAAACGCGCTCTCCTCCATCTCCACCGCGATTACCGACGTTGCCGCGCAGCGAGGCTATCTGGGCTCGCAGATCAACACGCTGAACGCAATCGCCGGAGTCGAAACCACGCAGAGCGAGAACCTGGCGTCGGCCTCGAACTCCATCATGGCCACGGATTACACCAAGGCCACTTCGGAGCTCTCGAAGTACCAGATCCTCACCCAGACCGGCATCAGCGCGCTGGCCCAGGCCAACAGCACGCAGCAGGCCGTCACCAAGCTGTTGCAGTAGTTCCTCCGTCCGGCAGGCGCGTAGCAGGACCGCGCGCTTGCCGGATGGCCTCCATCAACCTCCATCCCTACTTCAGCGGGTGGTTTCATTGGGCAACCACCCGCCTTTTTTTGACACTCCTGGGAGCGCAACATGGGAACGATCGGCCTCAGTTTCGGTTCGCCCACCAGCGGGCAGGGCATCGACGTCGCCAGCACGGTCAGTCAGATAGTGGCGCAGATGCAGCACGCCGAGACGCCCTACAAGAACCAGCTCACGGCGCTGCAGTCCCAGGACACCGTCATCTCCAATCTCGGCAGTTTGCTTTCCACCCTCTCCAACGACATCAGCTCGCTCACCGACGCCGCGGGAGTGCTCTCCGGCAAACAGGGCTCGAGCTCGGATACAAATACGCTGGCGTTGCTCTCCGCCAGCACTAGCGCAACCGCGGGCAGCCATACCATCATGGTGCAGAATCTCGCCCAGACCTCGACAGATGTCTCCAGTGCCGTAGCCGCCGGCGACGCACTCAGCGGTTCGCTGACCCTGCACATCGGCAGCGGCAGTTCGCAGACCATCTCGGTCGATCCGGCAAACGCCAGCCTCGCCGGACTGGCCGCAACCATCAATCAGGCCGGTATCGGCGTCTCGGCCAGCGTGGTCACCGACTCCACTGGTTCGCGCCTCTCGCTCACCAGCCAGACCAACGGGGCCGCCGGGCAGATCAACATCGACAGCAACTCACTCAACAACGATACGGCCGGAGTGCCGCTCTCGCTCACCACCGCGCAGGCCGGTCAGGACGCGCAGCTCACCGTCGACGGCATCCAGATCTCGAGCGCCAGCAACACCATCAGCAACGCGATCAGCGGTGTCACCATGCAGTTGCTCGGCAAGTCCGCTGCGCCAGTGCAGGTCGAGATCGACAACGACACGGGATCGGTGACTGCCGCGCTCTCCACACTGGTCAAGGACTACAACTCCGTCGTCTCCGCGCTGACCGCGCAGGAAGGCAAGGATGCATCCGGCAAAGCGCAGCCGCTCTATGGCTCGCCGCTCATTTCGCAGTTGCAGCAGATGCTCTCCGGCGCACTCAACACCGCCTCCGGCACCTCGCTCACCTCGATGACGCAGATCGGCCTCTCGCTCAATGCCAATGGCATGCTCTCGCTCAACACTGATCAGCTCACCAGCGCCCTGAACGACAACTTCGCCGGCGTGCAGAATTTCTTCCAGTCCACCAACAGCTTCGGCCAGGGGCTGGCGAGCGCCGTCAATAACGCAGGAAATAGCTCCTCGAAAGGCATACTTACCGGCGCGCAGCAGGCCAACGGCAGCCTGGAAACCAGCCTGAGCAGCACCATCAGCACCATGGATGCGCGCATCGCTACGCAGCAGACAACCCTGACTGCGCAACTGAACGCCGCCAACCAGACGCTGCAGGCAATTCCACTGCAGCTCAACATGATTGACGAAATCTACTCCGCCATCACCGGCTACAAGCAGGGCAACTAACTCCTCAAGGACACGGGACACGCGATGCGACACTATCATCAGGCAGCAATCGAAAGCGCAAGCGGAGTGCAACTCATCGTTGCCCTCTATGACGGGCTGCAGAGGTTTCTTACCCAGGCCTCGGTCGCATGCGAGGCCGGCGATGAATCCGCCCGACGCGAAGCCGCGCGGCGCGCGCTCAACATCATCATTCACCTGCAGGCGAACCTGCGCATGGACATCGGAGGAGACTCCGCTGTACGCCTCAGTGATTTCTACACCGCCGTCTTCGCCGATGTGCTCCGGGCGTCCGCGACCGTCTCCAGCAAGCTCTTCCTCGACACCGCGCGTGAAGTCCGCAACGTCCGCGAAGCATGGCAAGTCGCCGCGCAGGGTCCTGCCGCGCTATCCATGATCCCGCCCGACCTGCAAACCCGACAGGAGCAGCTCTCGAAGACTATTGCCATTCGCCCCTCGGGAGACGACGAGAACAAAGCCCCCGCTTGGATCGCGTAAGCCTCACGATTTTGTCAATCTGAGCGAAGCGAAAAGCATGTAGTAGCTCCGCGCGGACCTCTCATCGAGATGATTACAGATGGTGAGTTCGGACGACAGCACGCGTGAGCGACCAAAGGGGGCGAACCGAACGACTCGCGCCGGAGGCGCCTGTGCCCGGACGGCCAGTTTCCCAGGACGGTCAGTCCCCGGCGACGAGTTCTTCCTCCAGGAGCTGCTTCTCGTACAAGCCCGCATAGAAATGGCCGAGCGAGAGCAGCTCTTCATGCGTGCCCAGCTCCGCGATGCGCCCGTTCACCAGCACCGCGATGCGGTCTGCATGCCGCACCGTTGAGATGCGATGCGAAATAAAGATCGTCGTGCGATCGCGCATCACCTCGCGCAGTTGCCGCAGGATGGTCTCTTCCGTGTACGTGTCCACGCTGGCCAGCGCATCATCCAGAATCAGGATCGCCGGATCCCGCACCACGGCGCGCGCAATTGCGGTGCGCTGCTTCTGCCCGCCGGAGAGCGTGATGCCGCGCTCGCCCACCGCGGTATCCAGCCCATGCGGAAACTCTTCAAACTCCCGTCGGATGTGCGCTGCCTCCGCTGCGCGCAGCACATCGTCACGAGTCGCTGCCGGTGCGCCGAAAGCGATGTTTTCGCGAATTGACTCCGTGAACAGGAACGTCTCCTGTGGCACAAAACCGATGTTTGCGCGCAGCGTCGCCAGCGGGTACTCGCGCACGGGTCGGTCATCGATCAGCACCATGCCCGGAGCTGCCTCGTACAAGCGCGCGATCAGTCCCACCAGCGTCGACTTACCCGATCCCGTCGGGCCCACCAGCGCCAGACTCGTCCCAGCCGGGATCTCCAGGTTGATATCGTGCAGCACCTCCACCGGCTTGCCTTCCGTATCGGTGTAGGCAAAGCTGAGGTCCCGGAAGTCAATCTTTCCCCTCAGCCGGGTCTCCGGGCCCAGCGAGATATCCGCCGCCGCATCATCGATCGCCGGCTTCTCCTTCATCAACTCGTCAATACGAATCACGGAAGCTGTCCCGCGCTGCACCAGGTTCACCACCCACCCCAGCGCAATCACGGGCCAGGTCAGCATAATCATGTAGGTGTTGAAAGCGACAAACTCACCGACCGTGATCCGGTGCGTCAGCACCTCGTGCCCACCCACCAGCAGCGTGATCGCGAGTGACAGGCCGAGAATGAATTCGAGTGTCGGCCACAGCATGCCCATCAACTGGACCAGCCGCAGGCCGCGTCGCACATTCTCGCGGTTCGCTGCTTCAAAGGAAGCAATCTGCGGCTCCTCCTGCGCAAAGGCCCGCACCAGCCTCGCGCCGGAGAAGTTCTCCTGCGCCTGCGCGGAAATCTCCGAGAACATCGCCTGGATCCGCTCGAAGCGCTCGTGAATCTTGCGTCCCATGGTCTGCACCAGCACGCTCGCCAGCGGCAGCGGCACCAACGCAACCAAGGTGAGGAACGGGCTGATGCGCAGCAGGAAGAAGACCGCCCCAATCGAAAACAGCACCGTGTTGGCGCTGTACATGATCGCCGGGCCCAGCAGCATGCGCACGGCGTTCAGGTCGTTCGTCATGCGCGCCATGATGTCGCCGGTGCGATGCTCGGCGTAGTAGCCGGCGGGCTGCTTCTCCAATTGACGGAAGAGGTCGTTGCGCAGGTCGAACTCGATATCGCGCGAGATGCCGATCAGGATCCAGCGCGTCAGAAACAGAAAAATACCCTTCGCCAGCGAGACTGCGACGATCAGCCCTCCGTAAAGGAGAATCTTCTGCCGCGTCACGCCGTGATTCAGCGCGTCGATCGCCGCGCGCAACACCTGCGGCAGCAGAATCCAAATCGCGTTCGATAGCACCACCGAAACGCCGCCCCAGAAGAAGCCTCGCCGATAGCGCTTCAAATAGGGAACCAGCGGCTTCAGATTCCGAAACATTGATCTGTCCTCATGGCTGTCCTCATCACTTCGCCTCGACGTACTGCGCTATGCCGTTGCCGAACGACCAGTCCGGAGTATCGTTCTCCCGCAGCACGATCAACACATCGTCCGGACGCACCAGCCCGGTCGCCCCCATGCGTTGGGCAATCTCGCGGTAGAGCGCCTGCTTCTTCTCCGCCGTCCGCCCGCGCCGTAGCGTGATCTCCACAAAGATCGGATGCCCGCTGCGTGCCACTCCCAGGAACTCCGGATCGGCGATCAGGTCCCCAGTCGCATGCTCCCGGATGGCAATAAAGCGGTCATTTTCCGGGATCTGGATCGCCGCGCGCATCGCTTCATAGACCGCGTCCGCAAGCTGGCGTCTCTGTTCAGCGGTGTGTCCGGTTTCCAGGGAAAGCGTAACGAGCGGCAATGGTCCTCCGGGGGCTGGATCAGCCGGCTTGTTCGATAAGCCCCACATTTTCAGCATAATCTTGCCAAACGCGCGGCGGCATTCGGCGCTTACGGGTTCTTAAGGCGAAACAAGGTAGAATGACACTTCTATTACAAACCGCTGGGAGAAGGCGTTACCGTTCGGCCCGCGACCCGCAGTTCCGGCCGCCGGCTTGTCTACAATCTATGTCTGATTCGATCCAGGACCGCGTTCTCAAAATTATTGCCAACACCCGGCGCATTCCTCTGGAATCGGTGCATCCCGACAGCTCCTTCGAGGAGCTGGGCATCGACTCCCTCGATCGCCTCAACATCCTTTTCGATCTCGAAAGTGAGTTCGACATCGAAATTGATGATGAAGAGGCCAAGAAGGTGCAGAACATTCCTGAGATGATCGCCGGCATCAGCCATCTGGTCGACGCCAAGGCCAAGGCCGCGGAAAGCTAGAGTGCCGCGCGTTGTCATCACCGGGATCGGCGTTGTCAGCCCGATCGGTCTCACTCGCGACGCCTTCTGGCGCTCGCTCATCGCCGGTTACTGCGGCATTCGCACCATCCAGTCGGCCGATTTCGACCAGCTCCGCTTCAAACACGCTGCCGATATCCAGGGATTCGTCCCTGAGGATCACATCCCCTCAAAAGACCTCAGTCTTATGGATCGTTTCGCCCAGTTCGCCGTCGTCGCGGCGAAGGAGGCCATGGCCCAGTCCGGGCTAGAGCTCACGCCCGCCATGCGCGAGGAGGGCGTCGTCGTCACCGGCTCCTGCATCGGCGGCCGTTCAGCGGAAGAGGTCGGCTATCGCGAGCTCTATATCCACGGTCGCAACCGCGTGCACCCGCTCACGATCCCGCTCGGCATGGCAAACGCCGGGGCCAGCCATGTCTCCATGCAGTTCGGCATTCAGGGGCCGTCTTACACCATCTCCACCGCCTGCGCTTCGTCCGCGCACGCCATCGGCCAGGCCTTCCACCTGGTGCGGTCCGGCGCGGCACCGGTCGCCGTCGCCGGCGGCAGCGAGGCCCCGCTCTACTTCGGCAATCTCAAAGCGTGGGAAGCGATGCGCGTTATCAGCAAGGACACCTGCCGCCCCTTCTGCGCGGACCGCAGCGGCTTGGTGCTCGGCGAAGGCGCGGCCATGCTGGTGCTCGAGCCGCTAGAGGCTGCGCTTGCCCGCGGCGCAAAGCCCATTGCGGAGATCGTCGGCTTCGGCATGTCCGCCGACGCCTGCCACATCACCCAGCCCTCCACCGAGGGTCCCGCGCGCGCCATGCGCATGGCCATGCGCGATGCCGGACTTGCGCCGGAGCAAATCGGCTACATCAATGCCCACGGCACCGCGACCGAAGTGAACGACCGCACCGAAGCCGCAGCCATCCGCGCCGTCTTCGGGCCGCTCGCAGACAAGCTCCCTGTCAGCTCCACCAAGTCCATGCACGCCCACACACTGGGTGCTGCGGGCGCAATTGAAGCCGCCGCCTCCGCCCTAGCTCTTGCAAACGGCGTTATTCCGCCGACCGTAAACTACACCCGGCCCGACCCCGCCTGCGATCTCGACGTCGTCCCCAATGAATCCCGCACGCAGCAGTTCGAAGCCTGCCTCTCGAACTCCTTTGCCTTCGGCGGTTTGAACGCCGTGCTCGCCCTCAAATCATTCGCCTGATCGTCATTCGCCTGGTCGCGGCTTTTCCCGCGCGCATTTCCGTCCTTGCATTCTCGTCGCTCCGGCGGCCGCATCCCATCAAAGAGGGCGGCGATTCGAGAAAATCGACCAGGAAAGATCATCCGGGAAAGAAGATCCGCCCGTCCGCAAATCACCGACGGAGGGACCGATGGCACACCCAACCACTCCCCACACGCAGACGCAGCAGAACCGCACTCCGAATCAGACCGATCTGGATCCTGACCAGCTCGAGCAGGCGGCAGGCACGGGCGCGGAGGCCGATCTTTACAACCGCCGGGAGGGCGCGCAGAGTGGCACCAATCGCGGGCCGCAATTCATCCCGGCCTCGCCGAAGCAGCCAAATACAGAGCAGCCTTCCGCGGCCCACGAAGGCTCCGTGACCACCAGAACCCCGGGCGGCAGCCGGCAGGGAATCAGCTCCCACTCCGCGGACGAAGAAAAACCCGGCCAGCAGAAAGTCGTCGAGGATCGCCCAGACGCTCAGGCTGGCGTGAACCGCCGCTGAGCGCCGTGATCGCGACCTTCTATTCCGAACGCAGCGCCGTTAGCGGATCCACATTCGCCGCACGGCGCGCCGGAATCATGCTCGCCGCCGTCGCCACTACCGCGATGGAAACCATCGCCAGCGCCAGGATCGCGGCGCTGTCCGGCCGCACTCCATAAAGCGAAGAAGACAGCGCGCGTCCCGCAAGCACCGCGAACGGAATCCCAATCACCGTGCCGATCGCGGTCAGGACCAGACTATCGCGCAATACCATCCACACCACCTGCCCGCGCCGCGCGCCCACCGCCATCCGCACCCCAATCTCTACCGTGCGGTTGTTCACGCGGTAGGCCAGCGTGCCATAAAGACCGGTTGCCACCAGCACGACCGCCAGCACTGCAAAGAACCCGGCAAGCCGCGCAAATAGTAACTGGTTCGAGATCGTTTGTTCAAACTGCGCGCGCTGTTCCATTGGCTTCAGCAGTGGCAGGTTCGGGTCCATCTGTGCGACCACCTTCTGCGCGGCGGGCAGAATCGCCAGCGGCTTGCCTGCCACGCGCAGTTCCACGTGCATCCTTCCGATGATTGGAATCTGCGCGTACATATACCAGGCCATTGGAATCGGCTCTTCGTCGATGCTGCGGTACTTGTGGTTCTTCACCACGCCCACCACAGTCATCGTGTAGGCGCCGTTGTCTGTCCCGATCTGGTGCCCCAATGGATTTTCATTGGGGAAGAAGCGCTTCGCGAACTCCTCGTTGATTATCCCCACATGCGGCGAAGTGGCCGTATCGGCATCGTTGAAGTCGCGCCCCGCAACGACCGGCACGCCCAGCGTGCGGAAGAAATCCGGCCCCACCACATTGCTGCGGACCGTTCGCGACCCGCCGTTCGGTACATCGGGCAACTTCCCGTCCACCATCATGTCGCTGTTATCAGACCACCACGATCCCAGCCGTTCCTCCATGACGGTCACCGACTCCACACCGGGCAATGCGCGCAATGTGCTGATCAGCTCTCGATAGAACGCACGTCCCTGTGGCAGGGATTCCACATGCGGGCTCACGCCAAAGACAACCAGCCCGTTCGTCGAAAATCCCAGCGGAATGTTCTGCAGGTTCCGAAGCGTCTGGACCAGCAGCCCGCCCGCCACCAGCAGCACGACGCATAGCGCCATCTGCACCGTGACGACCATCTTGCCCATCCGCGTCTTGCCGGCATCCGTGTTCGCCGTTGCCTTCGACGTCTTCAGCGCCAGTCCCGGGCCGGCCGACATGGCAATCCGCAGTGGAGCCAGCCCGAACAGCAGCGCCGCCGTGACCAGAATGCCCAGCGTAAACAGCAGGACGGTTGTATCCGGCGCCAGGCTTGACTCGATCTGCGCCCACGCCGCCAGCGCCTTCGTCGCCCACGTAGCAAACACCCACGCCAGCGCGCCGCCCATCGCCACCAGCAGCAGGCTTTCGGTCAGCAATTGGCGGAAGACCTGCTGGCGTCCCGCGCCCAACGCCATCCGCAGCGAGAACTCGCGCTGCCGCGTGGCATTGCGCGCCATCAGCAGCATCCCCACGTTGCTCAGTGCGATCACCAGCACCAGCCCCACCATCGTCATCAGCACGTGCAGCGGCTGCCCGTACCGCATCTCGGCCCCGGGGAAGCTTTTCGCCGCCTCGAGGCTCAGCGTTGGTCGTTTTTCGCCGGCCATGGGAGCACCCAGCCCGACATAAGCTGCTGCTTGAAAGATCGGCTGCATCTGCGCGATGGCCTGAGCCTTGCTTACGCCGGCTGCCAGCCGCCCGATGAGGTGCATGCACCACCACGTCGGATTTGCGATGAATGTCTTTCCGCCCTCCGGCGGATTGCCCCATGCATTCAATTCTGGCCGCGTCTGCAGCGGAATCCAGAAGTCCGTCGTCACGCCGCTCTCGGTACCCTCAAAGCCTTCAGCTGCGATGCCAACGATCGTCATCGGCACGCCGTTCACATAGAAAGTCTGCCCGAGGATCTGCGGATCGCGCGAGAAGCGCCTGCTCCACCACGCATCGCTGATCACTGCCAACGGCGTATGCGCCGCTTCATCCTGCGCAGTGAACCCTCGTCCGCGCTCCAACTGGATCCCCAGCCCGGAGAAGAAGTTCCCGCTCACCATCTCACCCGCCGCCACGCCGGGCTGCGCTCCATAGCGCACCGCCACCTTATCGGCGGCCAGCGGAACATAGGCGATCACGTCCATTGCCTTCGAGTGGCGTAGCGCGTCGTACACCGGATAGGAAAACGTTTGGTTCGTATCGATTGTCCCTGTGCCCTTCGGCGGCCCGGAAGTCCGTAGATAAAACACCCGCGCTGGGTCGGCAACCGGCAGCAATTTCAACAGGACAGCGTTCATTACGCTGAAGACCGCCGTGTTGGCCCCAATGCCGAGCGCCAGCGTCAGCACGCAGACCAGCGTGAACCCCGGCCGCTTCCGTAGCTGGCGAATCGCATAGCGCAGGTTGTGAAAGAGTGCGGTCATCTTGCCTCCGGTTCCGGATCGATCTGCTCCGTACCATTGCAAGCACCGGGCCAATGCGGTATCCCTAAATCCCTGCAAATGATTGTGTTTCGGTGTTTTCGTGAGGCCCTGCCTGTCCGTTCCGCGGCATCAGCGTTCAGATTCGGACAGCCGGCTCAGACAATCCTTGACCCTGCCCCGCCGCGCTCCTACCATTTGTGCCAGCCATCGGAACAATGGAAAGCATAGAGAGCCCGCGGGAATTCGTTGGCGAGGTAATAGGCAGCTACCGCGTGCTGTCGAAGCTGGGCAGCGGGGGCATGGGCACCGTCTATCGCGCCCAGGACACGCGTCTTGAGCGCCCGGTCGCCCTGAAACTCCTCCCCGACGCCTCGCTCTTCGACAAAGACACTCTCCTCCGTTTCCGCAACGAAGCCCGCGCCTCCTCCAGCCTGAACCATCCCAATATCTGTACCGTCTACGAGGCTGGCGAGGACCACGGCATTCCCTTCATTGCCATGGAACTGCTCGACGGTCAGACGCTCGCGCAGAAGATTGACTCGCATTCGCTGCCCGCCGATGACATCCTCCGCATCGGCAGCGAAGTCTGCGATGCGCTCCAATGCGCGCACGAAAAGGGCATCATCCACCGCGACCTGAAACCCTCGAACATCTTCATCATCACCCGCGGCGATGCCAAGCTGCTCGACTTCGGCGTCTCCAAGCGCCTCAAGGTCGAAGCCGCGGCCACCCACGCCTCCGCCGTCGCAACCACGCTCACCATGCACGGCCAGGTGCTCGGCACCGCGCCATATATGTCGCCGGAGCAGTTACAAGGCAAGCCCGTCGATGGCCGCAGCGACATCTTTTCCCTCGGCGCGGTCTTCTACGAGATGGCCACCGGCCTGCAGGCGCATCGCGGCGAGTCCACCGCCACCATCCTGGCGGAAATCCTGCGCGGCGAACCGCGCCCCATCCGCCAGCTCAATCCGGAAATCCCCGCCGAGTTGCAGCGCGTCATCCGCAAGTGCCTGGAAAAGGATCCCGCCGACCGCTACCAGTCCGCGAAGGAGCTGGCGATCGACCTCCGCCGGCTGCAGCGCGATCTCAGGAATCCCATCGAGCCGGATCGCGCCTCTCTCGCCGCCGTGTTGCGCTCACGCACCGCAATCGTAACCGGAGCAGTAGCACTAAGCCTGATCGCGCTCGCTCTCGCCGTCTGGCTCACCCCGCCGTCTGTTTCTGCTCCGCTCGATTCGCACCAGATCACTTTTTCCGCCGTGCCTAAGCAGGGCCCGCTCTTCACTGACGGCTCGCGGCTTTACTTCCAGGCCAGAAACCAACCTTCGGAGATGTCCATTGGCGGCGGCATGATCGCGCCGCTCACGGCGTTACGCGGCATGTACCTCATGGACCTTTCGCGCGACGGCTCCCGGGTGATCGGCTGGAAGGCCGATCCGAACGACAATGTTGGCCGCGGCAGCATGTGGATCGCTCCGGTCCTCGGCGGCATGCCAAGCCGCTTCACCGACCACCTGGCCCAGGCGGCGGGCTTCTCCCCGGACGGTCAGTCCATCGTCTTTGCCGATATGGGCAGCCTGTATAGCGGCGGCGCGGATGGCTCAGGAGTGAAGAAGGTCTGGAGCACAAAAGAGTTCATTCAGGATCTCGCCGTCTCTCCCGCCGACAAGCAGTTCTCGCTTTCGCTCTCCCGCGATGAGCAGCACCGTTCCCGGCTCTGGCGCCTCAGCGCAGATGGAACCAATGCGCGCGTGCTGCCGCTCGGCTGGCCGGATAAGACGAAAGAATCCGCCGGCCAGTGGACGCCCGACGGACGCCACTTCATCTTTCTCTCCGACCGTGAAGGCCCCACCAATGTCTATGAGCTCGTCTCGCCTCCCTGGTATGCCTTCTGGCGAAAGCCCGCTCCCGTGCGCCTCACCGGCAGCCAGATCGATATCCAGGCCTTTGCTCCAGCCCACGAAGCCAACACGCTCTTCGTTCTTGGCCGCATGGACCAGGGCCTCATGCAGGTCTTCGATCCCCACACGCGCAAATTTGTGCCCTATCTGGACGGCCTTGCCGCGCGTGACTTCGTCATCTCGCCCGACGGCCAGTCCATGATTTATGCCGAATACCCCAGCGGTCATCTGTGGAGAAGCAAGCTTGATGGCACGGACGCCGTCGAGCTCACCAGCAGCTACGCCGCGATGGAGCAGTGGTCGCCCGACGGCAAATCCGTTGTGTACTCAGACTGGCATCGCATCTATCTGCTCTCCGCGGATGGCGGTGCGCCGCAGCCGCTCGTACCCGGCGGCGACAATCAGGTCTCCCCTACCTGGACGCCGGACGGCAAATCCATCGCGTTCAACCTCTATCCGCTGCCCAATGTCGCGCCCAGCGCAATCCAGCTCGTCGATCTCGCGAGCCGCAACATCTCCGAGATGCCGGACACCCTCGGCTTCTATTTCCCCTCCTGGTCGCCGGACGGAAAATACATGGTTGCCGTGGCGCTCAATCCCGCGCGCATGATGCTGTACTCTGCGGAGACAAAAACGTGGCGCGAGCTGAAACGCTTTGACGTGCTGTGGGGCTATTTCACTTGGGCGCGCGATAGCAAGGCTCTCTACATGGCGCTGGTGGATGATCAAAGGGGCATGTATCGCCTGACCGTGCCGGAAGGAAAGTGGGAAAGGATGGGCGGCATGGAGCGCATCGACGCGCGCGATCTCGACTCCTTCGTCAGCATGACCGCGGACGGCGAGCCCGCCATCATGAGCCACACTGGCATCGCGCAGATCTACACGCTGCACTGGAAACACTGAAGCACGCTCCACTGGAACACTAAAGGCCGGACTTCCCATCGAAAACAAACCTTCCTATTGCCAGCCAATACAAATCTGATCTACCCTCTATTGGGAAACAATAGGGAGAGCACATGAGGCGTCTGCGTGCGTGGCTGTTGCGTTGGGCAGGTCTGTTCCGCGGTGAGCAGGGAAGCCGTGACTTCGCCGAAGAGCTGGACGCTCATCTTCACCTCCACGTTCAGGACAATCTCCGCGCCGGTATGACTCCCGAAGAAGCCCGTCGCCAGGCGCTCATCCGCCTCGGTGGGATACAGCAGACGAAAGAAAACTGCCGCGATCGCCGCACCCTCCCTGCGCTCGAAATCCTGTGGAGCGATATCCGCTTCGGCCTGCGCGTTCTCTGGAAGAGCCGCGGCTTCACCATCGTGGCCATCATCACGCTCGCACTCGGCATCGGCGGCAACACCGCCATCTTCTCCATCGTGAATGCCGTATTGCTGAACCCGCTGCCGTTCCCGCGTCCCGAGCAACTCGTCGCGCTGGATGAGAGCAAACCCAACTTCAACCAGGGTTCAATCTCCTATCCCAACTTCCTCGATTGGCAGAAGGACAACCGCACCTTCTCCGGTATGGCCATCGCGCGCCTCTTCGGCTTCAGCCTCACTGGCAAGGGCGAAGCCGAGCAGGTGAGCGGCGAGCTCATCACGCGGAACTTCTTCTCGCTGCTGGGCGTCAACCCCATCCTGGGTCGCACCTTCACGCCTGCGGAGGAGCAGGCCGGTGCAGCGCCCGTCGCTCTCATCAGTGAAGGATTGTGGCGACGCAAATTCGATGCCTCGCCGCAAATTCTCGGGCAGAGCATCACACTCGACGGCCGCGACTACACTGTCGTGGGCGTGATCCCGGCATC
>DASVAI010000163.1:0-2524 GCA_036376445.1 Acidobacteriaceae bacterium | reverse complement strand
GCCGTGGCGGCTGACTCTCGTGGGAGAGGGCGCACTGGAACACGTGGTCCGCAATGTCATCCGACTCCTGAACCTGAATGAACGCGTAGAACTGCTACCCGGCAATTCCGACATCGACCAGGTACTGCTCGCATCGCAGATCTTTGTGCTCTCGACAAAGTTCGAGGCATTCCCGATCAGCATTCTCGAAGCAATGCGCGCACAGGTACCGGTCGTCGCAACTAACGTAGGTGGTATCGCCGAAGCAGTCGCCGACGGGGAGACCGGATTGCTGGTTTCCGCCGGCGATATCGATTCGCTGCGCGAGGCACTGCGCCAGCTTGTCACCGATCCCGGCCTGCGCGTCAAGATGGGGGCCAGCGGCCGGCTGCGCTTTCTCTCATCCTTTACTTCCGAGACGATGGCGGCTCACACGATTCGTGTCTATGAGCGTGCCTGCTCGGGATCCTCAACACAGGCAGCGGTGCCAGAAACTGCATGACTCGAAGAACTCCGCTCATCGCGCTCAGCACGCTGGTTGCGAGCTCGTTACTCTATCTTTTTGCGCAACAACACACTCCTGTACAGCCAGCGGTGATGGATTCTCCCTCCACCCCGGTCTCCCGCATGGATGAGCCTGCCTGGCGCGGACGCTTCGAAGGCAAGCAGAAGATCGCGCAGAGAACGAAACAGGTGGACCTGCTCTTCCTCGGTGACTCCATCACACACAATTATGAGCGCGCGGATCCCGTGCCGAGCCTGAATTACAAGCCGGTGTGGAATTACTATTACGGCGACCGCAACGCCTTCGATCTCGGCTTCTCCGGCGACACGACCGGTAATCTGCTGTGGCGGCTCGACCACGGCGAAACCGCCGGCATGCATCCGCGTCTGGTTGTGCTGCTGATCGGGACGAACAATACTTCGACGCGACACAAAGACTGGTCTGCCGAGGCTGACGCATCCGCCATCGAAGGAATCGTCAGCAAGGTGCACGAGCAGATGCCGGAGGCGCACGTCCTGGTCATCGGCAATCTGCCCAGCGGTCAATCGGAGTGGAAAACCGGCATGACGCACCAGATCAACTCGCTGCTCGCAGAGCGCTATGGCAACAATTCGATACCGTGGGTGAGCTATATCGACATCAGCTCGACGTTTCTCAAGAATGGGCAGATCGACAACGACCTCTTCGTGGAGCCGTCAAAACAACCGCCACAGGGGGCCGTTCACCCAACTGCACAGGGGCAGGCCATGATGGCGGCCGCTCTGGAGCCCACCATCGCACGCCTGATGCATGTCGCTCCGAAGCCTCCCATGCCGGCCCAGTCCCAGTAAGGACAAGGAGCACCATGAATCGTCGCGACTTTCTGAAGCAGAGCCTCTCCGCATCCGCCATCGCTCTTGCGCCCGCGCTTCCGTCGTCGGGCATCGTGTCCGTTACGGAGCATGGTGCCGACCCCACCGGCAAGCGCGACAGCACCGCGGCACTGCGCGCGGCGATCGCGCAATTGCCGAAACAGGGCGGGCGTCTTGTCTTCGCCAAAGGAAGCTATCGCCTGGACCAGGCAAGCGGCACTGTGCTCGCGTTCAATTGGCTCCGCCAACTCACCGTCGAAGGTAACGGCGCCCTTCTCCTCTGCTCCGGTCAGGGCCAGCCGTTGCTGTTTGCCGGCTGCACTGATACAAACATCTCCGGCCTGCAGATCGACTGGCCTTCGCCGCCGTTCTCGCAAGGTGTGATCGAGACCGTTACCGGCGATCAGGTGGATGTCAAGCTCGATCCCGAGTTCGCCGACGCAGCAATTCAAAAAGTAGAAGCCATCGGGCAGTATGATTCCGCCACCAGGCTGCCCTCACCGGATGGCATCGATAGCTATCACAGCGTCAAGGCGGTCAGCCGCGTCAGCCCACAGGTCGTCCGGCTCAGCCTCAAGCAGCCGCTGCCGCTCTCCCCCGGGATGCACCTGGTGTTGCGCCACACCGTTTATGGCGCGAATGCGCTGGTGCTGCGAAGCTGCACGGATACACACCTCTCCGACGTAGCGATTCACGCTTCGCCCGGACTGGGACTGCTCGCGCTTGGATGCAGCAATCTCGCGCTCGCCAACTTCTCCGTCATGCCGGCTCCCGGCACGACGCGCTACCTCTCTACGAACTCCGATGGCTCGCACTTCGTCGACTGCCGTGGATCGATCGAGATCAGCAATAGCCGCTTTCGAGGAATGGGCGATGATGCCGTAAACGCTTTCGCGAGCTATTGGACTGTGCAACAGAGCCAGCCAGGATCGATTACCGTTTCGGCGCGTTCCAACAGCCCAGTGGGCGACTGGCAGCTTCCGCGCAGCAGCGACACGTTGCACTTTGTGGATGCATCCACCTTCCAGTCGCTCACGCATGCGCAGGTCACTCGCTCTGTGTTACAAGGCGGACGCGCCGTCATCTCGATCAGCGGCGCGAGCGATGTTCCCGTGGGGGCATTGGTGTGCAACCTGGCGGGAGCGCCGCAGCTCCAGGTCAGCGAGTCGCATTTCCTCGGCAATCGTGC
>DASVAI010000156.1:0-5918 GCA_036376445.1 Acidobacteriaceae bacterium | reverse complement strand
ACGTGTCTCAAGTCTGCCAGAGACGCCGAAATTGAGACACTACAACGTGCCGGAATTTCTTGCCGAAAATGCCCCCTTGGCGCATACTTTTATGCACCGGGAGATTTGTTGTAACCGATTGATTCTACGAATGGTCGGGGAGAGAGGATTTGAACCTCCGACCCCCTGGTCCCGAACCAGGTGCTCTACCAGGCTGAGCCACTCCCCGAACACTTTGTGAATGGACACATCATCGGGCGCGGCCTGGTGCGTTTTCCCGCTTGATGCGCTTTGTTAAGTGTAGCAGAATCCTCGGCCTGGTGGTCCGGCACCCTCTCGGGCTCAGGAACGTCGGCGCTGGTACGTGATGTCAGTCTCGAGAACCGGCCGGAAACTCAATGCCCGCCGGATGTGCGCCGGCGGGCTGAGTTGGTTCTGGGCTCTTTGGTTATCGCTCACTGATTCGGTTGGCCCGGCGCGGGTGCGGCGTTGGGGAAGATGCCCTCGATCGGGGCGCGCTTCTTTTCTTCGCCGGCGGGATCAGGGAGAGGTTTGCGGGGCATCATCTGATCGCGCATGGCTGCGTTGTAGACGAAGATCGCTTCTACCGTCGAGATCTGCTTGAGGTCGGCGGGCTGGAGGCGCTCGACTACATCTTCGTTGGAGTGGTGCGTGCGGCTCTCGTAATCGAGATCGTCCTGGATGAACTGGAACCCGGGAATGCCGACTGCGTCGAAGCTGAGGTGATCGGTGCCGCCCGTGTTGCGCTCGGTGAGAGTGGTAACGCCGAGATCTTTGAGCGGGGCGATCCACTGGGCGAAGATCGGTGCGATGGCTGCGTTGCCCTGGGTGTAGATGCCGCGAATTTTTCCAGAGCCGTTATCGACGTTGAAGTAAGCGGAGATGAGTTTCTGCTCGGGCTTCACTTCGAGAGGGCCGGTTGCGCGGCGCATGAATTCGGGTAGCGCCATCTGGTCGGGTGCTGTCGAAAGAGCGGCTGAGCCAAAGTGCTGCTTGCAATAGTTCTTCGATCCGAAGAGGCCTTGTTCGTCGCCGGTCCAGAGGGCGATGCGGATGGTGCGGCGGGGCTTGACGCCGAGTGCCTTGAGGATTCGAACCGCTTCCATGGCAACGACGGTGCCTGCGCCGTTGTCGGTTGCGCCGGTGCCTGCGATCCAGCTATCGAGGTGGCCGCCAAGCATGACGACCTGGTCCTTGAGCTTCGGATCGGTGCCGGGGATTTCTGCGACTGTGTTGTAGGCGTGCTCGTGATCGCCGGTGAATTTGGTATCTATATTGATTTCGACGCTCACGGGCACATGCGCCTGAACAAGACGATAGAGCCGGCCGTAGCTTTCGATTGCGGCGACGGCGACGGGGACTTTGACCTTCTTGTCCGCGAGATACGGCGTGCGGCCGAGCGTGGCGCCGTTGTCATCGAAGAAGGTGCCGCCGGAACCGCCTCCGTTTTTACCGTCGCGGCTGGGTTCGATGACGGCTGCGACCTTCTCGTCGGCGAAGAACTGCGCGATCTTGTCGATCATGCGCATGCGCTCCATGTAGGTGCGAAGGCGAGCCTGCATCTCTGGAGATCTGCCGCCGCCGCCGGCGCTGACCGGGAACTCCGCGATGTCTTCCAGATCTTTTTGTGTGTTGCGCTCGAAGAGCGGCTTGTCCACTGGGGGCACTTCGCGCATTGCGCCGTAGAGCACGATTTTGCCGCCAAGCTTGCCTTTGTATTTGTCGAAATCCTTCTCGTCGTGGATATCGACCCAGACCACGTCACCGGTGACTGGACCGGACGTGGCGGGCGACCACGGCGTGGCTTGCAGAATCAGAATCGCTGTATCGGGCGAGACCATGCGAGCCCAGGTGTTGATCTGCTGCCAGCCCATGCCGAATTCGCCCCAGTCTTCGAGGTGCGCATTTTCGAGACCGATCTTGGTCAGCGTGTCGCGCGTCCACTCGTTGGCTTTCTTTGCGTTGGGAGAGGCGGTGAGGCGTGGGCCGATGCCGTCCATCAGAGCCGACGCGAACTCCATAACGTGAGAGTGGTTCAGGCCCTCATCGCGAATACGCTGATACATGCCCATGTCGAGCGATTCGGTGGTGGGCTGAACTTCTGCGTAGGGATCGACTGCTGCCGCGGGAGCCGCGGCTTTTGGTTTGTCCACGGCATACGAAAATACGGCAGCGGACAACACCACCGCCGGAAGAAGGCGAGCAACTTTGCTTGGCATTGAATGGGCTCCAGTGAGAAGGGTGAATGCCTGTGGCTGAATTCTATGACATTCAGCCACACTCACTGAAGATTGAGCCCGACGATTGACTGCAGTCCCGCTTGTTAATCGCTCTTGGCTTTTTCGGCTCCGGCGGGAAGATCGAGCGCGACAAGCGCGAAACGCGTTTTGCCTTCTTGCTTATCTTCGAAGCCAAGGATGTGTTGATGCCGTTTGGATCCGGCCTTCAGTTGCAGGCCCTTGTGCCCGTCGATATCTTTGTCGTTAATCCGCACGTGGCCATGTCCGCCGCCATCATCCGCGCAGGTCAGTCCCTCTGACGTGGTGGCCGGAGTGCCGACAGGCGCGTTGCCCTGGCAGGTGATGACGTCGCCGTAGCGGCCCAGCGCCTTCTTATAGAACTCGACCACTTTGTCCTGGGGATCGGTGGTGGAGTAGTTGACGGCGCGAACGCGAAGGGTCCACTCGCCGAAGCCCATGTTCACGTCGGCTGATTTGTCGTGTTCCTTATCTTTGACGATCTCTGCGCCAGGGTAGACGGGCAGACCCAGATCGGACGCGGTGATCTGATCGGTATTGACGTGTACGCCGCCGAATGGCGTGTCGACCTGAACGTTCTTTTCTTTTCCGTTCGAATCCTTGTCGACGTGGATGCGGCAGCCCGAAATCCCAGCCGCCAGAACCAATCCCGTCAACACGCATACAGCCTTGTTCACCATACGTTGCTCCCCTTGTTATTAGCTCATTACGTCCAAGTCGGGGCGCCGGTTCCGCATTACCATTACGGCGCGCATCTACATCTTTGTACTACTTTTGCCGAGACCCGGGGTTAGTATTCCCATAGTTCGGACGCCCACTGGTCCAGAGTCGCAAAACGGTGCGCGTAAGTTGTTGAGGCAGAAAAGGTAGACACTGCCGGGACCCATAGAGAAAGCGCCGGGCCAACGATCCGGCGCAGTAGAGAAAGGACCATTGATTATGTTTGCTCTCCACTCCTCCAGGCGCATTCTCGTAGCCGCGGCCGCTGCCGTCGCGCTGAGTGCGCTTCCTTATTTCGCGAATGCTCAAGATGCGGATGATCCTCCGCCGGAGGCAGGCCGCATCTCCTCGATTTCCGGAAACGTATCGATACAGCCAGCGACAGCGGACCAGTGGGGCCAGGCGTATCCCAATCTGCCAGTCGGGCCGGGCGACCGTATCTTCACGGACAATGACGGCCGGGCGGAGATCCAGATCGGGCGCACCTATGTGCGTATCGGGCCAAACTCTGATGTGACGCTCGTTGACGACAATCAGTTCAACATCAACTTTGGTGTTGCGCAGGGATCGATTCGGCTGCACAGCTTTGGTCTGTGGCCCCGGCAACTGGTCGACATCAGCACGCCGAATGGCAATGCTGAGTTTGGTGAGCAGGGAGACCTGCGAGTGGACGTCGTCCCGCAAGATGGCGCAACCGTCTTCACCAACCTCGGGCAGTTTGCCGACATCACGGGCGCGGGAGGGTACCGTCAGGAACTCGACTACGGTCAGTCGCTGGAAGTTGCGGGAACCAACCCTGTGTATCCGCAGTGGCTGCAGCCCGCGGGGCCCGATCAACTCGATGAGTGGAGCCAGGAGCGCGATCAAAGGCTGACGCGCGTGGCGTCGTACAACTACGTAAGCCCAGATGTTCCGGGTGCGGCTGATCTGGATGCGAGCGGCGACTGGCAGGCCGAAACGGAATACGGCCCGATGTGGTTCCCCCGCGATGTTCCCGCCGATTGGGAGCCGTATCGCAACGGACACTGGATCAATCGCGAGCCCTGGGGTTGGGTGTGGGTTGAAGACGAGCCCTGGGGGTATGCGCCGTTCCACTACGGCAGATGGGTTGAATATCGTGACCGCTGGGGCTGGATACCGGGCCCGGTGAATGTGAGGCCGGTGTGGTCGCCGGCGCTGGTGGTGTTTGCGGGAGGCGGTAGTGGTATGGGCCTTTCTGCGTGGTTCGCGTTGGGGCCCGGGGAGCCGTACCGGCCGTGGTACCGCTGCAGCGATCGCTACATTGACCGCGTGAATATAAGCAACATTCACCCTGCGCCGCGCGTTGTAGTGCGGAATACGTATGTGAACGTGGTCAACGTCACGAACGTGACCAACATTACCTACGTAAACAGAAACCACATTGTCGCGGTGCCGCGCGAAGATTTCGGCTCCGGACGCCGCGTACGCGACGTTGCTGTCCGCGTCGATCAGCGGCAGATGCAGCAGATCAGGCCGATGATGCAGCCGCCGGTGCAGGCTCCTGCTCATCCGATCATTACGCGACCGGTTGCTCATGTTCCGGCGAAGATCGAGCGTCCGATGCTGATCAATCAGCGCGGGCAGGAGATCGCCGCGCGCCCCGGAGCAGCACCGCAGGCGCCTCCAGTAAGGCAGACGCCTCCGCCAAGGCCGCTGCCCGGACGCACGGTTGTTGCTGCTCCGGCGCACCAGGCTCCAAACGGACGTGGGCCGTTGAATCAGAACCCCAATCAACTTCCGGGTGCACAGGGCCAGAACAGGGATCAGCGGCCGGATAACCGGCCGAATCAGCCGGGACAGCCTGGCGAGGCAAATCGGCCTCCGTTTGGAGCGCCGCGGGCGAATCCGGTCCCGGTTGTGCCGGGTTACCAGCGCGGAGTAGAGCAGGGGCCCGGAGCTCCGGTGAACAACAATCGACCGGGGGTGAATAACCCCAACGACCGTCAGCAGCCGCCGCAACCGACGGGACGGCCGGTGCCGCCCAGCTATCAACAGCAGGAGAACAACAGGCAGCAACAGGAGAACCGGCAAAATCCGCCGCAGATGAACCAGCCGGATCATGGACGGCCGAACGATAACCGGTTCCCGAATAACGGGCGGCCGAACGATCAGCCGGGGCGTCCTGATAATCCGCAACAGAACAGGCCGAACAATCAGCCTGTTCCGCCGAGCTACCAGCAGCCACAAAGGCCGGTTCCGCCGAATTATCAGCAGCAACAGGAGCGGCCGATTCCGCCAACGTACCAGCAGCCCGATCAACAGCGTCCGCGGCCCAACCAGCCGCAGAATCAGCCGCCATCAGACCGCAATCCGCAGCAGTTTGAGAGACGGCCGAATCCTGCGCCTCAGCAGCAGGAACGGCCTACGCCTCCACCACAGGAGAACCGGCAGTACACGCCGCCTCCGCAACAGCGGCCACCGGAGCGCGAAGAGCGCCCGGCGCCACCGCCGCAACAGAACCGGCAGTACACGCCTCCGCCACAGCAGCAACGGCCGCAGCCGCAGCATGAGGAGCGCCAGGCTCCTCCGCCGCGTACGTTCGAACAGCCGCGGCAGAACCCGCAGCCTCCGCCTCAGGCAAGGCCGCAGCAGAACGATCGTCAGAACAATCGGGACCAGAAGAAAGACAAGGAAGATAAGAAGCCGCACGACTAGTTCGGGGAAAAGAAAAGGCCGTCGCACATCAGCAGTGTGCGGCGGCCTTTCTGTTTCTGGGATACGCGCTGCGGAAGTTGTCGAGCTTAAGAGCCGTTGGGGCGCACGTGTCCGGCGCTGTCTTCCGTGGGCTGATGGCTGTCGGGGTTGCTGCGGGTTGCGAAGAGAATGCAGCAGAAGAAGGTCACGACAATGACGGGCACAACGACGAATGGGGAAGCGATATCCATTTCCAAATCCCTCGCTTTCAAGATTATCAGAGGA